>JADLDX010000881.1 GCA_020846515.1 Pirellulaceae bacterium | reverse complement strand
TGCCATGCTGGTTTTCTGGGGCGGTGCCATGTTGTTTACGCTGGCGATCGAACAGGGAATGCAACGCGTACTGGCGTCCAACAGGGTGCCAGCGGACTGGATGAACATCCGGGCCGGTTTCTACTTCTTGCCGGCAGTTATCCTGTCGCACCTGGTCTATTTCCGCACACTCATCGGGGCTCACTTTCGCAAGCGAGTCAAATGGCGCGGAGTCGAGTACAAAATTGACGGTGTGAACGATGTGCAAATGATTGGTTACCAGCCCTATGAAAGGCCCATTGCCAGTCGAGATATTCAATCGGTCGTGTGAATTCATGGGCTTTTCATTCCTAATTCAGTTTCAGTCAGGGCGGAGCATTGCGCGCGCTTTATTTATTTGAGTTCTGTGATCAGACATGGATTCCCAGCGGAGCCCGTGAGTGTTTGTACGAGGTCATGGAGGCCTGCAACTCGGGGCTGCGCTCGTTCAATCGCGAAGTGGCCGAAGCGGTTTTAGAGCAGGCACGTAGTCACGGTGCCCAAACGATCATTGAACTGGGGGCTGGGCGCGCACCGGTGACCAGTGAACTGGCCAAGATGGCCGCTTCTCAAGGTATGCGTTTAGTACCCTGCGATCTGGTACCAAACGTGGCCATGTATCAACAATTGGCCAAGGAGCATGCGGATCGAGTCTTCCCCATTTATTCATCGGTCGATTTAACGCAGCCGCAAACGGAACTGAACAATGCGGTATTGGTTATGGCCGGGATGATGCACCATATACCATTGGAACTTCGTGGGCGCGTACTCGGTACGTTAAGTGCTACGAACTCGCGCATGTGTATGTTTGAGCCGCTGCGCCGCACCTGGCTATCGATGTTCATGGCAGCGCTCTCATTTTTTCCAGCTTGGATGTTACCGATTACCTTTGTGCGGCGGAGCGGTACTGGTCGCCGCCTGCTGTGGTGTTGGCTGCTGCCGATCGTACCTTTTATGTTTGAGTGGGATGGTGTGACCAGCTGTTTACGGCAATGGACTGTTTCCGAATGGCAAGCCGCATTTCGCGCGCTGCCTGATGAACCGCAAGTTGAATACCAATGCGGTTTCAACTCGTTGAAGATGTTTTGGAATCGAAGGAGCCCCTCATGAGAAGAAAACGCATTCGGCAACGTCCCATAGGCTCGGTGGAGCGGTTGGAGTCTCGTTTTGCCATGGCGACCTTTGCACGGTTCGACTTTGGTACTCCTACTTCCCCGGTTGATAGCGGATACACCCAGGTGACGCCGCAAACGATCTATACACCCGCGTCTGGATATGGATGGTCCAGCGGCAGTGTGGCCGCTATCGATCGCGCCACCGGCACGCCGCTGACTCGCGATCTGAATTACACCACCGATGGAACATTTACCGTCAACGTACCCAACGGAACCTATCAGGTCGGCATGCTGCTGGGCGACTTGGCGGACGTCGCCCACGACCAGGTTGGTATTTATCTTGAGGGCGCGCTGCGCGACACAGTCAATACCGCTGGACGTCAAATTGTGTCACGCAGTTTTCAGACGGTCGTAACGGACAGTCAATTGACTCTTCGCATCCGCGATCTGGGTGGTACTGATCGTAGCGGGGCCATCCAAATGTTGGATATTGATTTGACCGCACTACAACTGCCCACTCTCTCAATCAACGATTTGAGTATCTTCGAAGGTAATAGTGGTACTCGAAATCTGGTAATGCCCATCACTTTGTCCTTTCCAGTCAGTTGGAATGTGCAAGCACAGTACATCACGCGCAGCGCGACGGCCATCGCCGGCGTGGATTATGCAAGTACCAGTGGCGTATTGACCATACCCGCCGGATCGACCACGACGAATGTGGCCATCGCTATCAACGGCGACACGCAAGTGGAAGAGCATGAGATTTTTTGGTTGGATATGTCCGCTCCGGACGGTGCCACGCTGGGACGCGGATCGGCACAGGGGTTCATCTTAAACGATGACGCTGGACCGACCCTGCGAATCGATACCGCCACGACCGTTGTCTCGGAGAATCGAACGGCTCCTCTCTTGGTGACCCTCAGTCGATCTGGCAGTACAAGTTTGCCATTGAGCGTGCAACTGTCCAGCAATGACACCAGTGAAGCGACTGTACCGGCGACGTTTACTATTCCAGCCGGTGTGGCAGCGGTGGGCGTTGAAGTGCAGGTGCGAAATGACACGTTGGCGGATGGGCCAAAAAATGTGACTATCACCGCCAGGGCCGCGGGCTACACCAGTGGTGCCACAGTCTTAAGAGTGGAAGACGATGATCAGCCACCATTCTTCCGCGTCTTTGATTTTGGTACCACAACTTCAGCGCTGGTTGGTAACTTTGCCCGAATATCGCAGCAGACAACCTATTCTGCGTCAGTAGGTCACGGTTGGACTGGTGGCACCATATTAAGCGCCGACCGAGGCGGTCCGACTTTGCTTCGCGATTTTATCTATACCGCCGCTGGTAACTTCGCCGTAAAACTACCCAATGGCACTTACATCGTCGACCTGATCATGGGCGACACCGGTGCCTATGGTCACGATCAAATGGTCGTCACACTGGAAGGCGTTCAGGCTGGCAATACATCGACCGCTAAGAATCAAGTCGTTTCACGCAGCTATCGTACCACCGTATCCGATGGCCAATTGAACGTTGGCTTTCAAGATGTTGGCGGATCGGATGCGTACGTAGTTGTCCAGGGCATGCGCATATATGATGCCAGCGCGGGACCTGAGCTGAACCAATATTGGCCGACTCAAGCCGGCGTTCCAGCCACCCTCTTTTCAGCTCGACAGACCGACGGTGAAGGTTTTCAGTCCTTCACGACGTACTCGGCCTATCAACGCACGGCAAACACGATACGCGTTCTATTGCCAGCCGGTTACAATCCTGCGCTACCTTACCGAGTTGTGTACGTGTTACCTGTCGAAGCCGGCAATGGACGACAGTTTGGTGACGGTTTAGTCACTGCGCGCAATCATGGTGTGCAGAACACCCATAACGCCATCTTCGTAGCGCCGTCGTTTAGCGATATCCCATGGTACGCTGATCACGCGACGAATCGCTCGATCTCGCAGGAAACTTATTTCCGCGATGTTGTCGTGCCGTTTATCGAGACACAGTACAAGACGATACCCGGTGCAGAAGGCCGATATCTGTTGGGGTTCAGCAAGTCAGGGTACGGCGCTTTGGCCATGTTTCTGCGCAATCCAGATTTCTTTGCGCGCGTGATCGCTTATGACTCGCCGATAGCGATGAGCGATCCCGGGTCGGGCTTTGGCTTTCTGGGCATCCTAGGCAGCCGAGAAAACTTTGCCCAGAACTACCAGATTACATCCTTGCTGAGAACTCACGCCAGTCAGTTGCGCGGTCAACCGCCGCGCATCTTCTTATATGGCTACGCAAATACCTTTGGAACGTTTGCCGACCACTTGAGCGTCCACAATTTGATGGATTCGCTCAGTATCCCGCATGTGTATAACCCGGGCGTCTTGCGCTCGCACGTCTGGCACAGTGGCTGGATGCCCGAGGTCGCCCGCATGCTTCTGACCTGATGAACAAAAATGGGGTCAGGTCCATTTTTCGGCGTCGATCATGAGTCGGGCTAAACCGTACGCTAGCGCGCGAGCGGCTGATTAGAAGAGGAACGGCGCGAGCCGTCCGGTACCGACGTTGATGTGCTAGGAAACTCACCGTACGGCTTGCGCCGTTACGCTACAAATCAAAGATTTTGGCCCATGCTATGATCGACGCCTATTTTCCGCGAGCCGAGACGGAAAATAGACCTGACCCCTTTTCCTAAGTGGTTAGAATAGAAGGTTTGGGGATCAAGGGATTCAGGCCGTTTCGGAACACGTTCTATGGTCAAGCACTGCGGCTTTTCTGTCATAACCTGCAGCATGATGTTTTGGTTGATCTGTGCGGTCAGCCCTACGCTGGCGCAAACGACAGCCCCGCCTGCCGGAACGCAACCACCAGACTTTGCCAAGCAGGTGTATCCGCTCTTGCGCCGCGCATGTTTCGAATGCCATGGTGCGGCTAAGCAGTCAGGCGATTTGCGATTAGATAGTCGTCAGGCAATAGCGGACAGCGGTGTTGTTAAAGTGGGCGACCCGCAGGCAAGTGAGTTGGTGCGGCGTATCGGTTTACCAAAGGGGCATGCCGAAATCATGCCCGCAC
>JADLDX010000880.1 GCA_020846515.1 Pirellulaceae bacterium | reverse complement strand
GCCAACTTGTCTGTGCGGCGCACGCACCCTCCCCGAAAAAACAGGCTGCAGTAGCGCCTGTTTTTTCGACCCTCCCAAAGGGAGGATTAGTTACTTGGCTGGCTCGCTTTGGGCGCCTTCGGCGATGGCGTACAAACGATTTCGGTTGGCGATGAACAGCGTATCGTTGGCCGCCACGGGAGTGGTGAATACGGCGCTATCCATGTTGAACTCGTTGATCTTCTCCATCTCTTTGGACAGTTTGAAAATCGCCACTTCACCTTCGTCATCGGTGATGTAAACACGATCCTCTACGATCAAGGGAGAAGCCCAAGAAGCGGCGAACATGTCGTACGTCCAGTAAGACTTACCGGTCTTGGCATCCAGGCAATGGAACATGCCGCTAAAGTCGGCCACGAACAACAGGTTGTTCTTGATGGCGACCGTACCGCACGTACGGTGCATGGTCTTGGGGAAATCTTCAGGATCTTCACCGACATAGTGCCATACAGCCGCCGAGTTTGGATTATCGCGTTGGATATCACCGTCTTTGGCTACCATGGCCTGCAAGCGTTTGTGGGCCACAGGCATGTTGGGATTTTTGGTGTTGTAGACGATCGTGGGGCTGACATCGCCACGCTTGGTGGGATCGATGCACCACAGGTGACCGTTGCCTTCGCCGTGCTCGGGATCTTCACCCACCGCCGCGTAAACCATACCGTCGTAAATACATGGAGTGGCAATAACATGGTTACGCGTGGCCGAACCACCCAAGACGTACATCGATTCCTTTGGATTACAGTCGAACTTCCAGAGCAGTTTGCTCTTACCGTTATCGCCTGCCGGATCAAAGCTGTAGAGCCAACCGTCACCACCACCGAAGATCACCTGAGGCTGGCCGCCCAGGACGGCGTAGGCCGGCGAGGACCATTGACCGTGCAGCACATTGGCACCAGGCGAATTGTCAGTCCAGATCACCTTGCCGGTTTCGCGGCTAACGGCCATAAAGCTAGGCGCGTTGTTGGCCGGCAGATTGATGTGCCCTTCGTCAACGCCATTGCCAGTGTTGACAAATAGCAAGTCACCGGCACAGGTCACTGAGCAGCTGCACATGTTGTGCTGCGAGACGCCCAGTTGCTTCATCATGTCCAACTTCCACACGACGTCGGCTTCGTCTTTGTTTTCGTTGGGCTCTTTATTGAAGGGCCCATCGTTTTCGCCGTCGTGAAAGCCTTGGGTATCCAAGCAGACAACTTCTCCACGACTGGTGACGTACCACAGACGTTCGCCATCGACCAACGGTGCACTACAAATACCTTGGTCAGGCCAATCATGCACACGACCGGTCGGCAGTTTTTCATTCGAGTGCTGCCACAGGAACTTGCCATCCTTTTCGGAGAAGCACAGCAAAGCGCCCAAGTCCACGCTGGCTGGGTAACGCTTGATATATGCAGCACCGTTGTTGGTACCAACATACACCTGGCCATTGGCCACAACTGGATTGCCATACGTTTCCGAGCCCAAGGCCATCGACCAGCGTACGTTCTTGCCCGATTCAACATCCCATTCGGTCGGAATGTTCTTTGCATCGGGCGTGTTGTTACGCAGGGAAGAACCAGCCCACTGTGGCCAGTCTTTGGGGCCAACCTTCAGCTCTTTAATCAGCTTGAGAGCTTCTTCGGTTGGATTGAAACCTTCTTGGGCCGAAAGCGATCCAGCGGACATCGCCGAACTGACCAGGGCCAGGCCCAAGCCAGTGGCGCCCAGGCATAAAGTGTGAAACAGTTTGCGCATTCTTGAGAAACCTTTTGTTTTTGAAGCTTAATTGTTGATTAATCGAGGGTTATTGATTGGGCGTCACGGTGACGTTGTCAATGTAATACTCCGCCACGCTGGCGTTGCCGAACAAGCCTGGGCTGCCCTGCACATTGGGAGTAGCGTCAGTGGCTTCGATGCTCCAAGCCTCAGGTTCCGCCTCGCCACGCGGCCAAACCTTGCCACGCAGCGTTACGCCATCCGCTCCATTCTCCGAACGAAACTTGATGACATACCATTGCCCAGCCTTCCATGGGAAATCGATCGTCTTCGCAAATCGCAGTTCCAAACGCGGTGTCCAGGAACGAATCTGCAACTGATCCTTGGCCATCAAATCCAAGGTATAGCGTTGGTTGATCAAACCCATGTCGGGTCGGCGATCTTCGTCCACGGGAGCATACACTTCGGCCTGCACGGTGTAATCGTGCAACCGCGGCCAGCCCATCCAGGATTGACTGCGCGTGCCTTTGGGAATCGTCTTGATTTTAACCAACATCGATTCGCCTTCAAATTCTTTTGGTTGATGGCGGTAAGCAGCACCAATCCAGGTCGGTGGTACTTGCTTGTCGTTGAAATCAAATTTCCAAGGCAACACAGGAATAATTCGAGCCCGGGCGGTACTGGTCAACTCGCCCATCTTGGCTGTAACCTTCACTACCTTGTGAGCGGCATCTTCGGCGGCTTTAAAGCGGCCGCTCTCGATGGCACCCGGTCCGTCGACCGACAACTCAGCCTCGACCAGCTTGATAAATTGGCCGATTTTGTTGTAGCCACGAACTTGATACGCCACGGCCTGCCCAGGCGTGATGATGGCTTCGACAGGTGCGATTTGAATATGCGCAATAGCACTATCTTGATCGCGAGGGGTCTCCTCCGGCATGGGCGGTATAGGATCAGCCGAAGGTTCGGCGCCTTCTTTACCGATACAATACAGGGCTTTGGAAGTACCGACGTAAATGCGTCCGTGGGACACGATCGGCGAGGAGAGAATCTCCTCATTATTCAGTCGTACGCGGGACACTTCCTCAAGACCCTTCTCAGTAGGCTTGAGCACCCAGAAATTGCCGGTGGCTTCCGTAACATAGATCTTGCCGTCGGCGACAAGCGGCGAACCAAAAATAATTCGACCAAGTTTCTTTTCACCGATCAATTTGCCACTGGAGCGATCGATGATCAACATCTGACCACCATCTTCCAAGAAGTAAACTCGATCGTTTAGGACGACAGCCCCACTGCGGCTGACCGTCTTCTTGGGAATCTTCCAGAGCAGTTTATCTTCACCGATGTCGCCTTCGGCGCGACCATCGAATGCAAAGACCGCCCCCAGAACATTGGTATCAGTCTTATTACGTTCACCGTGACCTAGATAGACCACGTTGTCGTGAATAACCGGCGGAGCATTTAAACCACGGGTCGACGCTTCGTACTTCCAAATGGTTTTGCCCGTTCGTGGCTGAAACGCATACACGGCCCCGTCACCAGCGCCGACCACCATGGCCGCTTGACCATTAAACGTGGTAAATACCGGCGTGCTATAGGTCGTATCTTCCGGTCGCAATCGCGTGCTCATGAACCACACGGCCGCTCCAGTGCGTTTATCAAACGCGACAAAACGGTGCGCGGGAATGGCGTTATCACCATATTGTGTCATCACACCGCTGATGATCACCAGGTCTTCATAAACGACGGGAAAGTTCGTTCGACCACCATAAGTGCTCAACATCCCGTACTCTTCGCTCATCGAGTGTTCCCAAATCACCTTGCCAGTATCGCCGGCCAGGCATTGGAATTGGCATCCGAGTCCCAGGACAAATACATTGCCGGTGGTTGGATCACCAATCACGCTAGACCAGCCCACGCGTTCGGCCGGTGCGTCAGACAAGAAAAGATTGTGCACACTTTCCCAAATCATCTCGCCTGTCTTCGCATCCAAGCAGACGGTCTTTTCGCCTTCCTTGGTGGTCTCTTCTTCGTGACGACACACAAAGTAGAGCTTGCCGTTCATAACGATGGGCGTTGAACGCGTGGCATACTCGGGCTTCTTCCACAAAAGGTTCTCACCTTTAGGTGACCAGGTATCAACCAGGCCCTTCTCGCGCGAGATACCGTTCATCTCTGGCCCGCGCCATGTAGGCCAATCCAGCGGATCAGCCGCTTGGACCAGGCCGGCCATTGCCAGCACAACCACCAGGCTTCTGCAGCCGTATTCAAGATTGCGGCCAGCGACACATGCTGCTTGCCGCCAAAGCGTTACCAGTCGCGTCATTACATCCCCACCCTTCTCACGAAAACTGATTAAAAGTGCGCGGTAGCCCGTAGGCCGGACCAGCGCCGTCCTCTTAGTATCTTCAAAACCAACCCGCTACCGCAAGGTGGGGCCAGGTAGGTGGTCTGACTGCGGCCCGAACCTCAAACTGAAATCCCACGCATGCCCCTTCCGCCACCAACCACACCGATCGCGGTAAACTCGGCTAACGCACGCGCCGGAGACTGACCGTCCCAGTGTCGCCAGCGGCACGGAAAGTACCAGTAAATGACGCAGGATTTAATTGGGCCGACATGTCGTATGACCCCAGAAGTGGCCCCAATTGCTTGTGCACAACAAGAGATTGACCAGCAGGACCGCTGCCCACCGGCGTTAAATCGGTGCGATAGGTAAATGGGATGATCACAAAAAATCGACCAGTAAAGCGAGCGGAGTAGCCACCATCAGCTCGCGCCGTCACTCGGGCTCGCATCGGTCCGCTATGCCCGGTCGACTGGCTGTGCCACTTGCCTCGATAAACTTGACTACCTCCTCGCGACACTATGCCGCCAGCCTCCGCCCAGTTGGCGAGCAGTCCGACACACAACAACGACACCATCAATCGGGTTAACATAGCCAGTGGTGACCTCTCAAGTGAACGTCTAGTGATATGAGTAAACCTCTGTCCGGATATCTGTAGCATTATGATTCAAACTTTCCTGGTTGTCTGGTCGATTGCCCTGGCCTCGATCGATTCTCCCCAGCTACCGCAACCAAACGACAGTCCATCCGCCAACACCAGTCCATCCGCTGACGCTTGTGCTCAGGTTGCTGCGCAAGCCGATACGCCAGTGGCCAGCGCTGCCGTTGTCCGGCGCCTGCGCGAAGCGATCGACTACGAGGTGGCTGGCAAACGCTTACCAGCTTTCTCGATGGCGCTGGTGGATGGTGACCAGATCATTTGGACTTATGGGAACGCGTCGACCGACCCTCAGGCTCTCAACACGTCGAAAGTTGGCCAGCGGGATGCAATCGAAATCAACGCAGACACCATCTATCGCGCCGGTAGCGTGTCGAAACTGTTCACCGATATTGCCATTATGCAACTGGTCGAAGCCGGCCAACTGGATCTCGACGCGCCGGTCACACAGTACTTGCCGCAATTTGCCCCCAAGAACTCATCGGAAAAAACAATCACGCTGCGTCAACTGATGTCGCATCGATCCGGCTTGGTGCGCGAGCCGCCGGTGGGGCACTACTTTGATCCAACCGAACCAACGCTGGGCGATACGGTCAACAGTCTCAATCGCACCGCCTTGATCTACCCGCCCGATACGCGAACCAAATACTCAAACGCTGGGATCACGGTGGCCGGAGCGGTGCTCGCCGCCGTCAGTGGTCGAAGTTATGACGAACAAATCAACCAGGCCATCTTTAGGCCGCTGAAAATGAGCAGCAGTTCGTTTGTGCTGCAAGCCCAGAATCGTGCCCGCTTGGCCCCCTACACCATGTGGACCTTGGAAGGCCGTCGCTTTCCCGCGCCTCAGTTTGCCTTGGGCACCGCACCGGCCGGCAATCTCTATTCGACCATGTCCGATTTGGCAGCGTTCATCTGTTGTTTGCATGCCCAAGGTAAACATTCAACCGGGCAATTGCTCAAGCCCGAAACAATCGAACAGATGTTCACACCCGGCAAAGAAGCGGACGGGACACCGCAGAGCTTCGGGATTGGTTTTCAAATCGAGCGATTAGCCGGGGAGAGAAAGGTCGGTCATGGTGGCGCGGTTTATGGCTGTGCCACTCAGCTCGAACTATTGCCCGATCACCAATTGGGCGTGGCAGCCTCCGCAGCCTTGGACTGTGCCAATGGTACGGTCGAACGACTGGCCGACTTCGCCCTCGAGTTGATGCTGGCCCAACGCAAATCATTGCCCCTGCCCGATTACCAGCGAACTATAGATGTCGATGCGGCTCGAGCTCGAGAATTGGTCGGTAGTTATCAGGATGACAAGCAGAACGTGGTAGAAGTGTCTTACTTGGGCGGTCGACTGACTATGCAGCGTGGCGCTTCGAGAAATGAACTGCGTGCCCTGGAGCAAGGTGGCGAGCTAATTGTCGATGATGTACTCAAGCATGGCGCCAGCGTCAAACCGGAGGGGGCAGACAAACTCCGCATTGACAAGCAACTGTTCACGCGTTTGCCCGATACACTGCCGGCACCACCCAAGCCGCACTGGGAAGGACTGGTCGGCGAATACGGTTGGGACCATGACGTGCTGTTTATCCTCGAAGATCGCGGACGCTTGGTCGCCTTGATCGAATGGTTCTTTGCTTACCCACTGACCGAGATCGGTCCGGATGAATATGCCTTTCCAGACTATGGACTTTATCATGGTGAACAGTTGTTTTTTAAACGGGATGCTCAAGGTCAAGCGACTCTGGTGACGGCGGCGGAAGTTCCCTTTGTGCGCCGCGGTTTGGCTGGCGTGGGTGAGACGTTCAAGATCAAACCCGTGCGTCCGCTGGACGAACTGCGCGCGGACGCCCGGCTGGCGCAGCCACCAACGGAGCGTGGGGCATTCCGCGATAGCGAACTGACAGAGCTGATCAAGTTAGAGCCACGACTAAAGCTGGACATCCGCTACGCTTCAAAGAACAACTTTGCCGACTCGATTTTTTATTCGCAAGCCCGTGCGTTCCTGCAACAGCCCGCGGCCCAAGCCGTCGTCCGCGCGCACAAGCAGTTAGAGCCTCTGGGATATGGCTTGTTGATTCACGATGCCTACCGACCATGGAGCGTCACCAAAATGTTCTGGGAAGCGACACCCGATTCCATGAAAGACTTTGTCGCCAATCCAGCGAACGGCTCTCGGCACAATCGTGGCTGCGCCGTCGACCTGAGTTTGTACGACCTGTCGACCGGTCAGCCCATCACCATGGTCTCGGGGTATGACGAGTTCCAGTCGCGAGCCTATCCGGGTTACCCTGGCGGGACTTCTCAACAACGTTGGCACCGCGAACTGCTACGTCGCACCATGGAACAACAAGGCTTTTCTGTTTACGAATTCGAATGGTGGCACTTTGATTACGCCGATTGGAAGCAGTATCGTATCGGTAATCAGGCTTTCGAAGACATGTAATCGCGTGGCTGAACGTGATGACAGGCCGCTCGCAACGCACCAACAAACAACGCACCCATAATCAACATCCGCATGCGCAACAGAATGGCGCGACGTTAACGAGGGAATCCATCAAATGCATCACGATCGCCGAAGGTTTCTG
>JADLDX010000879.1 GCA_020846515.1 Pirellulaceae bacterium | reverse complement strand
TCAACTCGCTTTGATGGCTCATAATGGGATCTGACTCAATCGATCTCTAGAAGTAACCTTGCTTTTTCTTTTCTTCCATACCAGCACCACCGGCATCTTTGTCGATCATGCGGCCCTGGCGTTCACTGGTTTTCGCCAACAACATTTCTTGGATGATCTGTGGCAGTGTCACGGCATCCGATTCAACAGCGCCGGTGAGTGGGTAACAACCCAACGTGCGGAAACGGACGCGCTTGGTGATCAGTTTCTCACCTGGTCTTAAAACCAAACGGTCGTCATCTTTCATGATCAACGTGCCACCGCGTTCCACAACTTGCCGGTCCGCGGCAAAGTACAGTGGAACGATCGGGATCTTTTCCAGGTGAATGTATTGCCAGACATCCAACTCCGTCCAATTGCTGATCGGGAACACACGGATACTTTCGCCAGGATTGACCTTGGCGTTATACAAATTCCATAACTCGGGCCGCTGGTTCTTCGGGTCCCAACGATGGAATTTGTCGCGAAAAGAGAAGACACGTTCCTTGGCACGCGACTTCTCTTCATCTCGACGCGCTCCACCAAAAGCAGCGTCAAAACCATACTGGGTCAACGCGGCTTTCAACGAATCGGTCTTCATGACCTCGGTATGCTTCTCACTGTTCTCCGCTGGGTCGATCCCTAGCTTCAATCCCTCATGGTTGATGTTGACCAGCAGATTCAGGCCCAACTCTTTGCGCGCATAGTTCTCGCGGAATTCGATCATCTGGCGGAACTTCCAGGTCGTATCCACGTGCAAAAATGGAAACGGCGGCTTAGCCGGATAAAATGCTTTCAGCGCCAGGTGGGTCATCACCGACGAGTCTTTGCCGATCGAGTACAGCATCACTGGGTTTTTGAACTCAGCGGCTACCTCGCGAATGATATGGATGCTTTCCGCTTCCAACTGCTTCAAATGTGTTAGTGAGTAAGTCGACATAGCGTATCGTCAGTAGTTATCAGTAAACGAGTGGTAGCAAAACCAAGTAATTGGGGGCGGAGCCTTGATGCTGTCTAAGTCGTTAGGTACGCGTAAACCTCAGGCTCAAACCGGGGTGTCTTGGAAACTGTGAAGTTGTACGCGGTGTTGTGGTATCTTCACAAGATGGAAAACCATTCATTGTGCCGACCCAGGGCGAGGTCGCTCCATCTGCAAGATGACTGATTCAGATTTAGTACCAGGCATTTTGTAACCATGAATGCGGCGCAGGCGAATACCGTGCAAAACGCCGCGATGTCGAGCTTCCCCACGCTCCTCGACCCACTTCGGTCCTTTGATGGCCAATAGGCAATTGAAACAATGCCAGTAGTTATTCAACCAATTGCATAGTTGGGTGATCGAACCGGCGGCACGCGTGACCAGCGTATCATACGTATGCTCTTCCAAAACGTCCTGTACGCGAGCCACATGGACTACGATCGGCAGTTTCAAACTCTCTACTAGTCCATCGACGGCGCGAGCTTTCTTGCCTACGCTATCGCACAAGCTCACTTGCAAGTCCGGCCGACGAATGGCCAGCGGGATCCCAGGGACGCCACCACCGGTGCCAACGTCCAAGACCTCCTGATTCTTGGGCAAGTACTGCGCAAGCTGATAGGTGTCCAACAAATCTCGACGTACGAATAGATCGTAGTTGGTATGCCGAGTTAAGTTGATCTGCTCGTTCAACGACCACAACGCCCTACAGTAAGCGTCCAATTTGGCTAGCTGGTCATCGCCGATATCCATAACCCAAGCGTGCGCGCGACCAAGCTTCGCCAAGTCGCTCTGGCCCACTGAGTCGTTCGGATCACTCTGGTCGACTGGGTCACTCTGGTCGACTGGGTCAATCTCTGCCTCCGCCGTGGCATCTATGTTGGCGAAATCCTGGTTGGCGAATTCCCGGTTGGCGAATTCCCGGTTGGCGACATCCGGGTGCGGTTCATCGCTGGATGTAATTAGTGATTCATCGGGATCGGCCATAAGCTGGGTAGCCGGGGCCGCTGGCTGCTGAGACTCAAGTTTCAGGCGCGCGATGGCCTCGGCCAGCGACTGACTCGGGGGCGCATCGGCGTGATCAGGGAGCGTCAAGGATTTGGATCTCAACTTTGCGGAAATCAATGGGGTGGCTTTCGGACTGGAGAGCAATGTACCCGCCTTTCAGCATTACGCCACCCTGGGCCTGGGCCAGCTGTTTTGCGTGGGCGTCGCGCTGGTCCAGTTGGGGTTTGGTATAACTGAGAACAGTTTGCCCTTCCAAAATATGCTTGATCTCACCGTCACCGTGAACCTCGACTTCGGCCGTGACCCACTGCTCACCATGATATGTCTTCGACTTGGAGCTCGTGCAGTGGGGCAGAAATAGCTTTTCGGCCATCACGACATTGGTGCCAGGTGTGCACAGATTAGCCGTGGTCCGCGAAGTTTTGCCGTCGCCACCCAACAGCTGATATTCAATCGAGGCCGGAAAATCCTGGTCCAGTGCCATGCCTTCGGGGTTTTCGCAGTGTAGCATCATCCCACTATTGCGAAGCGCCCAGCCCGGGCCGCCTGGGCATTGGTCGCCCACAAACCGATATTCGACTCTCAGCCGGTAGTGCGAATAAGATTTCTCGGTGAATAAATGACCGAACTTCTCGCCATACTTTTCGTATTTATCTTTGTCATATCGCACTTTCAGCAATCCGTCTTCGACCCGAAACGTATCGCCATAGTTCTCGCCGAAGGCATGATGCCGTATCTTCGGTTTCCAGCCATCCAGGTTTTTGCCATTGAACAATTGGATCCATTGCCCTGGCGAACCATCCTGCGCTGCCGCCGGTTCGGCCCATCCCGCGATGCCAACGACCAGCCCCCAACAGGCTAACCACGCTTTGCTTGTATTGAGTCTTGTCACGATATTCCGCTTTTGCGATGAGCCGATGGTGTAAAATGAGGAGCCTGGTCGTGCCGACTTTGGACAAGGATGGGCGTTGACCCACGACCCTCACCAAGGGTAAATAGTATAGCAAGTATTAGCGAGGACCATTCGCTACCGAATGCCTTTTTTGAGCACCAAGGGAACGCCGATGATGACTACTTATCTCAGTGCCGGATCGAACAAGTGGACGAACTTGTTCTCGGGTCTGTGCGCCAGTGTAAGGATAAACAGGATGTCGCTGGCCTCAATGCTAGCGGTCGCATCAGTCATGGTGTTTTC
>JADLDX010000878.1 GCA_020846515.1 Pirellulaceae bacterium | reverse complement strand
GACAATGACTGGGTGCTCAAGTCCGGCTGCGTGGACTACGCAGTGATCGGAGAAGGTGAACAAACAGTCAGCGATCTCTTAACAGCTCTTCAAACCTCGGCCGAGCCTGGACAGTTACCAAACGGTACGCTGATTCCTGGACTGTGGCGGGCCAGTGCGCCCCAACTGCCGCTGTTCCGTAAACCGCTGGCTAATCTCAGCGAGGTATCGTCGCCCTATCTGGCTGGTATCTTAAACGCCGCTGATGAACGGATGTTGTTGCTCGAGACGATCCGTGGTTGTGTCTTTAAATGCAAGTTCTGTTACTATCCGAAAAGTTACGATGCTCTGTACTTCGTCGATGAAGACAAGATCATCGCCAATTTGCGTCAGGCGCGCGAGGCAGGGGCCACGGAAGTCGTCTTGCTCGATCCGACACTAAATCAGCGCCGGGACTTCGACGATTTTCTAAGGCTGTTAGCGCGTGAAAATCATGATCAGCAGTTCACCTATTTTGGCGAACTGCGGGCGGAAGGCATCAAACCTGAAACGGCCCAACTGCTGCGGGCTGCGAACTTTACCGAAGTCGAAATCGGTTTGCAATCGATTGATCCGCAAGCTCAGACGTTGATGGATCGACGCAATAATCTGAAAGCGTTCGAACGCGGTGTCGGAGCGATGATCGATGCGGGCATCAAAGTCAAAGTTGATTTGATGATTGGATTGCCTGGCGACACCGTGGCTTCGGTGCGGCGTGGGTTTGAGTACCTGGCCTCCAGTCAGTTGTTCACGTCGACACAGGTGTTCAACTTGGCGATTCTACCTGGGACTGCGTTTCGACAAGAAGCCGAACAGTTGGGGCTCAAGTTCCAGGGACGTCCGCCGTATTATGTTTATGAAACGCCGACACTCGACACCAGCGATCTGTACCAACTGATGGAGGATGCGCAGGAAGCCTTCGATTCTGAATGGGATCCGTTCCCGGAACCACAACTGGAGTTTGAACCAGCGGCCGCAAGCTCTGGCCATCAGCCACCCATCGAATGTCTCAAGTTTTCTTTGGACCAGCTAGCGGGCAGCCCCATCGAATTGCCGCCACCGGAACGAACGGCCCAAGCGTTGTGTGTTTGGTTTACATCCGACGATCTGCTGGCCCATCAACCTGTCATGGAACGCACGCTCGAAAAGATCTTGGCCGCTAACCCGCACAGCACGTTGCAAGTCGTGCTGGAGCCGACCGGTGATCATCGTCGGTTGCAACCTGCGCTGGTCGAAGGCATCTTGGGCGTCTGCTATCGCCATCCAAACTATTTGGATCGGTATTACAGCTTAAACCCACAAGGCTTGTTAGGCTCCAAGCGTGTGGTGATCAAACTGGCCGAGGCAGTCGATGACGATTGGGCCGAGTTGATGCTGGATACGGCCACGCTGGTCGAAGTGGAAGCCTGATCAGGCTTGGTTTCCACGCTCGCAGTGGTGCTGGCGATTGTCCAGCACACGGCGAATAAAATCCGTGACTTCTTCGGGATGCGTCAGCGAGATAATGTGTCCGCCTTGCTGGATAACGTGATCCGGATGCGTATAGCGCGCGGGCAAAACATGGTCTCGTCCGCCGTGAATGTGATACACAGGGCATGCCACTGCTGGTGCATGCTGCCAATCCAGAATGCGACTGATTGACCAACGAATGACGCGCGGATCGGCGCGGCGCATCTGACCAGCTAGACCATGTAGACGTGGCCATCGACCTTTGGTGAGCCACATGATCACGGGTGCTACCAGCCACTGCCAAGGTCGTATCGGCATGTAGGGCACCAGTGGACGGAGCGGTCGAGCCAAACGGGCATAACGCGGCAATTGATCGGGCGCTCGCACGCTGCCCAGCAGAATCACGCCGGCGGGTTGAAGGTATCGGGCCATGTGCAACGCCAAGATACCACCAAACGAAGCCCCGCCAATCCAGCAGGGTTCTGTCACACGAGTCCCTGTCGCAAGAGGCAATTGATCAGCCATGCGTTGAGCATAATGGTCGAGCGTTTCGTTAGGCTCGGGTACCAGCCACGGCGGAACGATCAATTCCGGAAACGCGAGTTTTTGAGGCGTGAATACTTGTTCATCGGCCGCCAGGCCGGAGAAAAGAATCAACATAAGTTTGGCTTGGAGGTTCAGTACTTAAGGCAGACGCGCAGTATCCGCTATCCCACTGCCGACGAGTTTACCGTAAACTAGCCGCCTGCAGACCGCCCGTCGGTGCGACCTTACTCCTCAAGGCATTTCCATGTCCGTCCAACCTGACTCGATCGACCAGCCAGATGTACCCGACGTAAATGATAATCGACCAGCGCTGATCGCAGACAAAGCTTTTTGGGGGTTAGCCGTTACGCAGTTTTTGGGCGCTTTTAATGACAACCTATATAAGCAGTTGATTTTGTTGCTAGCCGTACCAGCGGCGGCCACAGCGGTGGTGGCGGCAGCGGCCGCTGACGCTGGGGCTGGTGCGGCAGTCCCCAATGGCGGTGGCCAGGATGTGCAAGGTTGGGCGCTGTTTTTGTTCTCCATCCCGTTCGTGCTGTGGAGCGGTTTTGCGGGTTACTTGTCCGATCGCTTCAGCAAGCAGCCTATCATTTGGTGGTGCAAGATCGCCGAGATCGGCATTACGCTCTTGGCTCTATTGGCCTTCTTGAGCTACGACCTGTTTCACATGTGGGGCACTTGGACGGTCTTGTTCTTGATGGGCACGCACAGCGCGTTTTTTGGACCGAGCAAGTACGGTATATTGCCCGAATTGTTTCGCGCACGCGACTTGGCGACGGCCAACGGCATCATTCTGATGTCCACGTTTCTGGCGATCATCTTTGGTACCGTGGCGGCTGGCGGATTGTTTGATGGATTGGTGGGCGACTCGGGCGAAACCCATAACCTCTGGTTAGGATCTTTGGTATGTGTGGGCATCGCCGTGATTGG
>JADLDX010000877.1 GCA_020846515.1 Pirellulaceae bacterium | reverse complement strand
TGGGCTGATCAACGAGATCTCCGAACTTTCGCGTTCAGATCATCCGGCCGACGAATATTACCCAGCGGTGCTGCAACGCATCATTGAGGCCCTGGCGGCCGTGGGTGGCGCCATCTGGCTGATCGATGAAGCCGGTGCCCTGCGACTGAGCTACCAGGTCAAAGTCAACCAAAACTTACTGCAGTCCGACAGCGAAGACGCATCGCGTCACGGACGCTTGCTATCGCGTCTGTTCGCACGCGGACAATCCGAACTGGTACCGCCAGGCGCGTTTATTGGCGAAGATCAGGCTGAAGGCAATCCGTCGCCGTTCTTGTTGGTCGTATCGCCACTGTCCAGTGGCAAGCGTTCGATGGGCTTGATCGAAATCTTCCAACGCCCCGACTCGGCGCCCAACATTCAGCGCGGCTACCTGCGATTCCTGGATCAAATGGCGGGCCTGATTGGAGAATGGCTAAAAGGCCATACGCTTAAACAGGTCTCCGACCGTCAACAACTCTGGCAACAAGCCGACCACTTTGCCAGACTCGTACACGACAACCTGGAACTCCGCGATACGGCTTACACCATCGCCAACGAAGGTCGTCAAGTTATCGAATGCGATCGCGTCAGCGTGGCTATCAAAAAAGGTGGCCATTGCAAAGTCATCGCCATCAGCGGCCAAGACACCATCGAGAGTCGTTCTAATATCGTATCAGCTCTCAATAAACTGACGACGCGCGTAGTCGCCGCCGGTGATCCGCTCTGGTATGACGGCTCGGTCGAAGACTTGCCACCGCAGTTGGAAGAAGCCATCGAGGACTATGTTGATTTGTCTCATGGTCGAACGGTGGCCGTACTGCCGATTCGTCGACCTGAAAAAGTTGTCGAAGGTGACGTACATTCCAAGCAGCATGTGCAGCGCGAAGACGCGTCAGCCCGCGAGATCATCGGCGCGTTGGTAATCGAGCAGATCGAAAGCCAACTGCCCTCAGATTTGCTACGTTCCAGAGCCGACCTGGTCTACGAACATACGGCTCGCGCCCTGGCCAACTCGCTCACTCACAATAACCTGTTCCTCATGCCACTGTGGCGCGGGCTTGGCAGGGCTACCTGGTTTTTCCGTGGCTCAGCGCTACCCAAGACGGTCGCCATTCTGACACTGGTGGCCGTGGCCATGTTGCTGCTGTTCCTGGTGCGCATTAACCATGACTTGGAAGCCAACGGTACGCTGCAACCGGTCGAGCAAAAGCAAGTCTTCGCGCATGTCGATGGCGAAGTCGAAGAAGTGTACGTCGACCACGGCACGGTGGTCACCGCCGGACAACCGCTCGTAAAATTGCGAAACCGTGACCTGGAAATTGAAATCACCAATTTGCAAGGGCAATTGGACGAGACCAACGAGCAGATCGCTACGTTAGGAGCTCAGATTCGTCAACAAGCCGATGCCACCGAACGCATGCGGATGCAGGCACAAGAGTCCGAATCGGTAGTTCGCAAACGCGCTCTCGAACAACAAATTCGCTTGCAATGGGAAAAGTATACGCAACTGACGCGTGTTAGCCCAATCGCAGGTGAAGTCATGACTTGGGACCTTCAAAAGAACCTGCGTAATCGACCAGTGGTCACTGGGCAGATTCTCGTGACCGTCGCCAATACCAATTCAGATTGGGAACTGGAACTACTGATGCCCGAGAAACGCATGAAGTATCTCGACGAGGCATTCAAGCGGGCAGGCAATGAACCGTTGCCAGTGGAATACATCCTGGTGACCGATCCATCGACCACTCTCAAAGGCACGTTGCATCGCAGCGCCATGCACGGTCGCGCTGAACTTGACCAGACCGAAGGTGCCGTCGTCAAGTTGCGTGTCAAACCGGAGGATGCCAGCAAACTATCCAAACGCCCGGGCGCCGAGGTTAAGGCCGATGTCGTGTGTGGCAAACGTTCGGCAGCCTTTGTGTGGTTCCATGAAGTCATCGAGTGGATCTACGCCAACGTCGTGTTTTAGTTTTCTCAGGTTCACGTACAGTCTTCCGAAAAAGTCAACTAAGCAATAGATTCGCAAACGGATTGCCAACACAACTCTTCTCTGGTGCAGGACTATTGATATGAAATTCTCTCTCCATGGTCTCTTGGCCACCGGCTCTTTGACGCTGGTGTTAGGCATGTTGGGTGCAACCGCTCAGGCACAGTTTTCACCGGGCCCTTCCGGTTTTGGAGGAACTGCTCCACTGCCAGGCCAGCCACTGCCTGCCCAACCTGGAAACTTTCCTGCGCCGCCAACCGCACCTGGTGGTACCGCCGCCGATCCGCAGCGCCCGGGGTCATTCAGCCCACCGGGTCCACGCGAAGCATCGCTGATGGGCAACTCGATCAGTGGCATCAAGGCGGCCATCAAGTGTTTGCATGACATTAAACTGGCGGCCCAAGCCGATGGTATCCTGCAAGAGTTGTTGGTTGACGAAGGAGCGGCCGTGGAGAAGGGCCAAGTCGTCTTGACGATTGACGAACGAACCGCGCGAGCTGAATTGGCCGTTGCGGAAAAGGAAATGGAAGCTGCCGAAGCACAGGCCAGCCAAGATGCGAACTTGCGTTTCTCTAAAAAGGTCGCCGAAGTATCCGATGCCGAATATCTGGAAATCAAAGAACTCTACGATCGCAACTCAGCCTCCAAGCAAGAGACACGCCGCAAACTTCTGGAAGCCGAAAAGGCTCGCCTAGGTATCGAAGTCGCGCAGGTCGATCATTCGAAAGACATCCTGGCCGCGGCTGTGTCGAAAGAAAAGGTTTCAGCGGCCAAGGTTCAACTGACGCTACGCCAAGTGACCTCGCCTTACGATGGCATCATCGAGAAGCGTCTTCGCGATCAAGGTGAATGGGTCAAAGCTGGTGAACCAATTCTGAGTCTCATGCACATGAAAGAAATGCGCATCGAAGCCAACGTGCCGGTGCGTGGCTCGGACGTAGCTAAACTTCAAAATGCTGACATAACCATTCGTGTACCGATTGGTGGACAAGAATGGACACACACAACGAAAGTGGAATTCGTCAGCCCTAAAATTGAAATGAGCACTTGTCGCATCTGGGCCCGCATTCCCAATTCGGTGGTGGGCTCTTCTTGGTTGCTCCGCGATGGAATGGATGCCGTAGTGGACATCAAGTTCTCGCCGGTTGACGTGGCACAGGCCAGCGCTCGCTAAGCATTTAGCGATCTGGGTAAAACCGGGGCTAATAACCAACGGCACAGATAGGTCCAAAAAACCGGGGCTAACGCCCTGCGGCTGATAGGTTTTGTGCAAGTTTAGGGAAACCGGGGCTAACGCCCTGCGGCTGATGGGTTCTGCGGCTGATGGGTTTTACGCAAGTTATTAGGGATACTTGGCAATGACAACGATGGCAGACAGTTTGGTTAACAGCGCGATGCGGCCGCTGAAGCTGCGCTGTCGTCCAGACTTAATTGCCAACAAACACAAGTACCATGGACGAGTGTATTGGGTGCTAAAGGAACCTGTTGGACTGAACTACTTCCGCTTTCATGAGGAAGAGTACGCCATTCTGCGCATGCTCGATGGCGAGACAAGCTTGCATGAGATCAAAGAGAACTTTCAGCGTCAGTTCGCACCCCAGCGGATCACCTTGCAAGACTTGCAGCAGTTCGTCGGTATGCTGCACCGCAG
>JADLDX010000876.1 GCA_020846515.1 Pirellulaceae bacterium | reverse complement strand
TGCTAGGTGGTATCGTGATTCGCATTGGCGATAAAGTCTACGATGGAAGTGTGCAAGGCAAGTTGCTTACCTTGCGGCGAGCCGTTGCCAGTGGCGTGGAAAAGGCGATTCGCGATCAGTACGCTTCGTTGCTGTCGTGATGGAACTTTGGATTTGTTCATTCATTGGATCATGATTTTAAGTTAACTGAGCCAAGACCGTATCTTGGTGCAAGCATTGAGACCGCCCAAAAAGAGCAGCTCTCAACCAAACGAAATTAACATGCAGGATGACTCATCCTGCCTACAAGACACTTAACGCAAACCTGTTTTCGAGGTGTGGTATGAAGTTCAACTCGGACGAAATTGCCTCGGTCATTCAAAAAGAAATCGAGACGTTCGAGAGCCAGATGGACGTGCGCGAAGTCGGCACGGTCCTGGAAGTCGGTGACGGGATCGCTCGCGTCTATGGCCTTTCGGGCGTCATGGCTGGCGAAATGGTTCAGTTTCCCAGCGGTGCTGTCGGCCTGGCCTTTAATCTGGAAGAGAACAGCGTCGGGGTCATCATTTTGGGTGACTACCTGACCATTCACGAAGGCGACGAAGTCCGCGCTCTGGGACGCCTGTTGAGCGTTCCAGTAGGCGATGGCGTCATTGGTCGCGTGCTCGATCCACTGGGTAACCCACTGGATGGCTTGGGCCCGGTCGAGTCTTCTGAGCAACGTCCAGTGGAAGTGATTGCCGCCGGTGTGGCCGAGCGTCAGCCGGTCAAGCAGCCTCTGCAAACCGGTATTAAAGCTATCGACGCGATGACGCCGGTTGGTCGCGGTCAACGCGAACTGATCATTGGTGACCGCAAGACTGGCAAGACTGCAGTCGCCATCGACGCCATCATCAATCAAAAGAACACCGGTGTTAAGTGTTTTTATGTGGCGATTGGACAGAAGGACTCATCGGTCGCCCTGGTGATCGAAGCTCTTCGCAAATACGGTGCGATGGATTATACGACTGTGATCGTGTCCGGTGCATCCACGCCTGCTCCGCTGCAATACATCGCTCCTTATTCCGGTACGGCGATGGCCGAACACTTTATGTTCAACGGCCAACATGCCTTGATCGTTTATGACGATTTGAGCAAGCAAGCCACCGCGTACCGTCAATTGTCACTGTTGATGCGTCGTCCACCAGGACGCGAAGCCTATCCGGGTGACGTGTTCTATTGCCACAGTCGTTTGCTCGAACGGTCGGCCAAATTGTCCGATGAAATGGGTGGCGGTTCGCTCACGAGCTTGCCCATCATTGAGACGTTGGAAGGTGAAGTTTCGGCGTATATTCCTACCAACGTGATTTCGATTACCGACGGTCAGATTTATCTGCAACCCGACTTGTTCTTCTCGGGTGTGCGTCCCGCTATGAACGCTGGTATCTCGGTCTCCCGCGTGGGTGGTA
Organism: Pirellulaceae bacterium; assembly: GCA_020846515.1. Classification (GTDB taxonomy): domain Bacteria; phylum Planctomycetota; class Planctomycetia; order Pirellulales; family Pirellulaceae; genus Aureliella. Next base: position 8,170 of record JADLDX010000876.1, on the reverse strand, counting down.
ATGCCCAGATCAAAGCCATGAAGAAGGTGGCCGGCGGTTTGCGTCTTGACCTGGCAGCCTTCCGTGAATTGGAAGCGTTTGCTCAGTTGGGTACCGAACTGGATCCTGTAACCCAGTCCAAACTGGATCGCGGTTACCGCATGGTTGAATTGCTCAAGCAGGCCCAGTACAAGCCGATGAGCGTGACGGATCAGGTGTTGAGCCTGTTCGCAGCGACGCGTGGATATTTGGACGATGTGGCCGTGACAGCCGTGCGTCAGTGGGAAGTTGACTTCCTGCAATTCATTCATGATCGCAAAGCCGACCTGCATAAGCAACTGACCGATGCAGGCGATGTGACTTCGGAAATCGAAGCCGGTATTCGCGCGGCGATCGATGAGTTCAAACGGGGATACAAACCAGCTTAAGCTGATTTGAATTCTGCCTGGCGGTCGCGGGGATCACTTCCCGCGACCCGAACACTTTGCACAACTGGTGAACCAGAACACAGAACCACCAAAGGATCGCTGATTCATGGCTAATGCTCGTGCCCTTGATAAACGACGCAAGTCGATTCGCAACATCCGCAAGATCACGCGGACGATGGAATTGATCGCCACCGCGCGTTTCAAGAAAGCCATGGATCGCGCGGCTGCGGCTCAAGACTATACCGACCGCATCACGCAAATTGTGCGTGATCTGGCCGGCGCAGGTCTAGAAGTTTCTCATCCGTTGCTGGCTGATCGCCCCGATGCCACTTCGGCCACCATGCTGATGCTGACCAGCAATCGTGGTCTTTGCGGTGGCTATAACGGCGCGGTCATCCGTGCCGCCATGTTGCGCCGGACAGAGATTACCGGTGCTGGCAGTAACTTGTCATTTGAGATCAGCGGCAAACGCGGTATCTCGGCGATGAAGTTCCGCCAAGTGGCTATCGACCAGATGTATACCGAGTTCGAAGATAGTCCCAAATTCGAACAGGTCGCCGCGATCGCGGATCGGTTGATGGAAGAGTTCATCAGCGGCAAGATCGACCGGCTGGATGTGGTCTACACTCGCTTTGTTAGTATCTCCAAGCAGTTGGCTGTTACCGAGACACTACTGCCGTTCAAGCAACCTACGGCTGCCGAACTGAGCGCACAGGCTGGTAGTGATAAAGCCGGCGGCGGCAAGTCAGGCGCCAAGGCCGACTATGAATTTTTGCCTTCCGCGGCTTCGATCTTGGAAGAGGTCGTCCCGGCCAGCTTCCGCGTCAAATTGTTCAAGTGCTTCTTGGATGCCGCTGTCAGCGAGCAGATCGCACGCATGGTGGCGATGAAGAGCGCCACGGAAAACGCAGGCGACATCATCAAGCAACTATCGCGGACCTACAACCGCGCTCGCCAGTCACGCATTACGCAAGAAATCATGGAAATTATCGGCGGTGTGGAAGCCCTCGAGTCATAGTCCATTCAAGTCAGTCCATTCAACAAACTACCAATTCATAAACCCACTACGCCTATTCCCTAGGACGTGCCTATGTCGACAACTACCAAGAACATCGGACGCATTACTCAAGTTATTGGATCGACCTTTGACGCCGAGTTCTCACAAGATCAATTGCCACCGATTTACAACGCCGTACGCGTGTCCTCCAAAGCCAAGGGCGTTGATATCAACCTGACGGGCGAAATCCAACAGCACTTGGGTGGCGGCCGGGTGCGCTGCGTCGCGTTGGGCAGCACGGAAGGTCTGATGCGTGGTCTGGACTGCGTCGATACTGGCAAACCGGTTTCGGTGCCTGTCGGTGCCAAGACTCTGGGACGCGTCTTTAATGTATTGGGCAACCCCATCGATCGCTTGGGCGATGTGCAAGCCGACGATTACTGGCCAATTCACCGTGCTGCTCCCTCGATTGATCAATTGTCGACCAATACCGAAGTGTTCGAAACCGGTATCAAAGTGGTTGACTTGCTAACGCCGTTCGTCCGCGGTGGTAAGGCTGGTTTGTTCGGTGGTGCAGGTCTGGGCAAAACGGTTATTCTGCAAGAATTGATCGCTCGCGTGGCCAGCACCCACGGCGGTTATTCGGTATTCGCCGGCGTGGGTGAGCGCACCCGCGAAGGAACCGACTTGTGGTTGGAAATGCAAGAAACGGAACTCGGTACAACCGGCCGCAAAGTTATCGAGCAGACGTGCATGGTGTTCGGTCAGATGAACGAACCACCAGGAGCCCGCTTGCGCGTGGCCCTCGCCGCCTTGACCATGGCCGAATTCTTCCGCGATACGACCGGTAAAGATACGCTGCTGTTCGTCGACAACATCTTCCGCTTCTCGCAAGCTGGTAGCGAAGTGTCTGCTCTGCTGGGACGTATGCCTTCTGCCGTGGGTTACCAGCCAACGTTGGCAACCGAAATGGGTGCTTTGCAAGAACGTATTACCTCGACCAAGAGCGGGGCTATTACATCGGTGCAAGCCGTGTATGTTCCGGCTGACGACCCGACTGACCCTGCTCCCGCGACCGCCTTCGGTCAGTTGGATGCGTTCATCTATCTGGAGCGTTCGATTTCGGAAAAGGGTATTTACCCAGCCATCGATCCGCTGGCTTCCAACAGCCGAATCTTGGACCCGCAATACGTCGGTGCGCGCCACTATGCGATCGCTCGTCGCGTGCAAACGATTCTTCAGCGTTATCGCGAACTGCAAGACATCATCGCCATTCTGGGTGTGGATGAATTGAGCGAGCAGGACAAGATGGTTGTGCATCGTGCCCGCCGTATTGAACGCTTCCTGTCCCAGCCATTCTTGGTGGCTGAAGTGTTCTTGGGTATTCCGGGTGAAATCACACCGATGGCAGAAACCATTCGCAGCTTTGAAGAAATCTGCGATGGCAAGTGGGATCACCTGCCGGAAGCTGCTTTCATGTACGTAGGTGCGATTGAACAAGCCGAAGCCAAGGCCAAGAAGATGGCGGCCAAGGGCTAAACTCGAGCAGTTGCTGGCCTTCTCACGACCTTACCAACCGACAATCGTTGAACGAGTAAACCATGAGCGACTTACGCTGCGTCATCGTGACGCCAGAACGCACTGAAGTGGATGTTACGGCCACGTCCGTAACCGTGCCGTTGTTCGACGGTGAAATGGGTATTCTAAAGAACCACAGCCCGTTGGTAGGTCGCTTGGGGTACGGAGTCCTGCGCATTAAAGATGCGGCAGGTGTCGCTACGCGTTACTTTGTTGAGGGTGGGTTCGTACAAGTGGCTGATAACGTGATCTCGGTCCTGACCGATCGCGTGGCTATGCATGAAACGATCACCAAGTCGTTGGCTGACGAAGCCATGTCGACCGCCTTGGCCATGCCGAATACGAGCCCTGACCAGACCGCTATTCGCGATAAAGCGGCCGCTCGGGCTCGGGCCATGCAACGCGTCGCCAAGTAACACTGTCGTCGATCACTCCGGAGATCGAAACGTGCGAACGAAATCGGCATGGATGGACTGTTGGTAGGGAAACATGTCTCCACAGGAGCGTCGATACCAAACCAATGAACCCAAGCGGCAGATTGGGCGTTTCCTGAAATCACCATTTCTTGGACGCCGCTGGGTGATCGCTGGCATTCGACCAACGCGATGTTAGCTCACCGTTGGCCTCGCGCCGACGGGAGCATGACTGGCAGCTATCAAGCCAGCTGCCCGTTTGCGCGGCGAGCGAACGGGTATCCAATGCCCATGGACTCTTTTTGAGCAGCCTTGGCAATCCATCTCATCGAAGGCCTTCGATCGATGATGGCTCGGTGGAGATTAATGGCGTTTGAAACTTGTTCGCTCGCCGACAAACCGCAAAGGACAGGGGTGGTGAGTGCGCATGGTAGCCGCCAGTCATGCCCCGGCCGGCACAAGGCCGACGGAGGGCTGCCTACGCGCATGTGCTTGCTCATGCGGAGACTTGCAACTGGGGTGGCCATGGTGGATCATACGGAACGGGTGGGGCGAAACAGGGCATGAACCCAGCCCTCAGAACAGTTGATCCGTAAAGTATTCCCAATCCCTTCGGACGGCGTTATGCGTGGCGTTCGACCAAACCGATCGTACCGCCCGCCTTCACGCACTTCTGTTCCATACTTCTGTACCAGCACTTATGTATCAACGGCCAGCGGCGCTCTGGGATTGAACAGAAGTGCAAGAAGATCGTGTACAGAAGCTTGGGAAGGAACAATGGGCTTTGAGTGCGTTTGCCTATGCGCAGATGCTGCTGGTCATCAAATGATCGTTGATCCAGATTGTAGATCGTAGACTTCTGCCCTTGAAGGATTTCTGTTGACACCGAAGGCTTGGCTGACCCGGCGGCTGGCGGCTCGATGATGTTCATTCTCATTGGTAACCATCCTGCTCGCCGCCTGAGCAGCGCTGGATGGATACCGGCGGTCGGCACCGGTTGGCGCCGCCGGCCGGAATCCTTCGCCCTACCGGGCTGGACTAACATGAGGCTGACATTGGTTGCCGCTTCCTTGCCAGACCGGCTATACTTCAAACATGATGGCTCGACTTTCAATGAATCGAGAACCATGCGTTGGTCGGGGGCGAACCTGGGCATGAATGCCAGTCCTGAGAAAAGTTGATCCGTAAAGTATTGTCAATCCCTGCGGGCGGCGGTTATGCCGGGTGTTATTTGGCAGAAGGATCGATTCGATGAAAGTCGCTTTATCTCGATTCCCAAGATGCGATTCACGGTGTCGCGACTAACCCAGCGTAGAGCCGGCGTCGCGGGTCGGCCGGTGTTTCCAATCATGCATCACGCGTCGCGACCGTGGTGATGCTTGTCGTTCCGCAAGAGTAGTGCTCATGAATCAACATTTGCAGGCACTGATATCGAGGGTTGGCGATTTTACGCCTGCAGTCGGCGATGCGCTCAACCCTTTGAGAAATGCCGACGTGGAGGCAATTGAAAAAAGCATTGATCGCCCGCTGGACTCCGTCCATCGTGAGCTGCTAACGCTCTATGGCGCTTCCCGGTTCGAGGAACATGTTTTCTTCACTCCCGAAATGCCATTGCCAAAATCCTACTCCAAGAGCAACGTCGGAATCGTTGGTACTTTCTTGGGCAAGCTCAACGAGAATTACCCGAGGGCGAAGGGAATCAGCATTCTTCACAAGCTCGACACTCTCGATGGCGAACTCCCGCCCGATTTTTTGCCTATGGCTGATGTCGGATCCGGAGACCTCTACGGTATTCGCCGTGATGGTTCGGTCTGGCTGTGGATTCACGATGCTCGCAAGGGCAAGGAGTTGAATCAAATCTGCAGCTCGTTTCCAGCTTGGATTGATCTGCTGAATCGAAAAGAAGCATGACGCGGTTCTTGTGTGCTCCCAATTGCCGAACAATTCAGCGACTCGCTCGCACCTGCGGCTTCGATTGGAAGTGGATCGGTTGCGAGCTTGGTATACATTCGGACGGCGTTATACCGGTCGTTCGACCAAACGGATCGTACCGCCTGCCTTCATGAACTTCTGTTCCATCCTTCTGCACGAACACTTATGTATCAACGGCCAGCGGCACTGGCATGAAACAGAAGGGCGGGAAGTTCTTGAACAGAAGCTCGGGAAGGAATAACGGGTATTGAGTGCGATTGCCTATGCGCAGATGCTGCTGGCCACCTGATGATTGATGGTGCAGATCGAATACTTGTCATTTAAGAACTTCTGTTCCAAGAATTGACGCCATTGCCAGGTACTCTCGGAAGGTTTGGCTGACACGGCTGGCGGCTCGGTGATGGTCTTTCTCTTTGGTAACCAACCTACTCGCCGCCTGTGCGCCGCTGGACCGATGCCGGCGGTTGGCACCGCCGACTGGAATCCTTCGCCCTACCGGGCTGGGCCAACATGTGGCTGACGTTGGTTGCCGCTTCATTACCAGAGCGGCTATACTTCAAACGTGATGGCGAGAATTTCAATGAACAGGGAACCATGCGTTGGTCGGGGGCGAACCAGGTATTGATCGCCGGCCCTCAAAACAGTTGATCCGTAAAGTATTTCTAATCCCTCCGGACGGCGCAATGCCGACGGGCGTTCGTTCCACCTGGAGTGCTAACATGCGAATCGAATTGCTGCTTGCGTTTGCACTGATTGCGGTCCCGGCCGATTTTGTCATGGCTCAAATTGACGAACCTTTGAAGCGACACGCCGCTTGTGACTTCGACGGTTTCTTAGAATCTGTTAAACAAGTGCACGCCATCAGAAAGGAGCGACTGTTATCCGCCAGACAGTTCGCCGAATTCAGTAAAGAACGAAATACGATTATTCTGGACGCGAGAGGCGAGTCTGACTTTGTTGTGCTGCACGTGAAGGGAAGTAAAAATCTTCCTTACACCTCTTTTGGCCTAAAAAGCCTGCGAGAACTAATCCCAGATACGGAAACCCGAATTCTACTTTACTGCCGCAACAACTTGGCAAATTTGTCAGTTGAGAATTTTCTCCCCTTTATCGAAAAGTCGCCTGCGGGTGGCTTGAACATTCCAACTGCCGTCACGCTATACAGCTACGGCTACAAGAACGTATGGGAGCTTGATGAGATTGTTGATCCAAACAATTGTCCAATCGAGTTTGTCCGGCAGTCCTCGAAAAACTGAACGAGCCAAGCGATGGACCGGCGTCGCCGACCAGCCGTTTTTACAAATTGATGATCGTTGGCGACGACATCGGAGACCACTGTCGTTCTGCTATTGGAGACCATGAAAACACTCGACTCGCTTGCCCACGATTTCATCCTAAAGATGGTCGCATATCTGGAAGATTCTCGTACCTCTCCGCATTACGAATATTGGATGTTGGAGTGGAACGATGACCCGGCCTTTCGGACGACGGTTGCACGGGTAGCACGTAGTCTACTTGCTCACGACGATTGCGGAATAGTTCGTAGTGCGATGCAAGCATTATCCGTGGCTGGCGAAACTGAAGACATCGAGCTTATTGCTTCGCTCTGCTCGAATGCCAATGCCGCAGTTCGGTCGGATGTCGATGCGTGCAAGCGAACCATACAAAAGCGAATGAAAACACTCGAAGAAATGTTAGACGAGGTAGTTGACTGGAAGACCTTTGCGGCCTTCGTCGAGAATCTGGCCGCTGAAAGAGAGAGGGCTCAAAAAATCGAGAATGCTAACAGCGGTGACCCAGCCTATATTGTGAACGGAGCACTTGGTTGGAACAATGGAGACATCCAGGGATTCCTTTGCGCGTCACTTTCCTACTTTCCCGACCTCATGACCGATGACGATGAACGAGCAATCCCAACGTGGAGGAATTTTGCCGCGATGCTCTATTATGGAAAAACCACAGAGTAAAACGACAGCAGAACCAATTGACGTTATTTACTGTGGGGATGTCGAATGGATTTGAAGTTACCACCATTAGCGATCGTCGCCTTATCTCTTGCGTGCGGATGTCTCCAACGGAGTTGACTAACACTTGTCTTTCTGTTGCCGCCGACGCACATGGTTACAAGCACCACGTAGATCGCTCAAGAGGGATCGCGAACGTTCGTATAAGGTACGGCAAGTGAGCAAAGTAAATCCGTACGAAGTAACTGGCGCAGTCTCGCGTCGTGCAGACACTCGTATCGAGCACCTGAAGATTGGACTTATCGCCATAACGGTAGTCTTCGCCATCGCTGTTTTCGTTGGCGTGATGGCCGCATTCATACCACGAGTACGCGTGTTCACTTTACCGCGATTCGGCGGATGCCTGATCATGTGCGCAAATCCGATCATTTTTCTGGTTCCCGCCATTCGACGCCCAATACGCACAAACTTGATCTTTGCGGGACTGGTGACAGTTTCAATGGGCGTCATCAACGCGTCTTCACTTTGGCACTCGGGGACGGTGTCGACCATTCACAGTGAATTTACGCAACGGCTCCACTCGTCATGGCTTTGGGCTGTTCTGCCTTTCTTTGTAGCGGGAGGCTATATTCTATTATCTGCAGCATTCTCGCCAGCGAAATCCGCAGAACGCAGAAACCCCGAGCAAGCGTGATTTCCAGCGTTCGTCGATGTGGCTACACACCAAGTAGCTTGGCCACTTCGCCGACTAACCGCAAAGGACAGGGGGTGGTGAGTGAGCATGGTAGCCGCTAGTCGTGCCCCCGCCCGGCACAAGGCCAGCACAAGGCCGACGGAGGGCTCGGCGATCATGCTTGGTCATGCCGATGACTTGCAACT
>JADLDX010000875.1 GCA_020846515.1 Pirellulaceae bacterium | reverse complement strand
GCAGAGAGTACATCTTAAACTACAATATCGCCTAACAAACCCCACCACCCCAACGTGCCCTGAGCGGTGGTTACCGCACCTGCGTCAGCCAAAGACCTTCTATGCGACCGGCGGCCGACGGGTGTGTGTTTATTTGTGACTGCAACTGATAAATACAAACTGAAACAAGAGACACTGATGAACAAGCCTCCAATGGAAGGTATCTATACACCCAACATCACGCCCGTCGATGCAAAAGGGCGAGTCGACGAAGATACCTTATGCGCATACGTCGATTGGTTGATCGAACGCGGTGTCCATGGCCTTTATCCCAATGGCAGTACCGGTGAGTTCACGCGATTTACCGCCGAGGAACGTCGACGCATTATCGATGTGTTGATGAAGCACGTGAAAGGCCGCGTACCGATTTTGGCAGGAGCCGCTGAAGCCAATGTTCGCGAAACCATCGAAGCCTGTGAAGCCTATGGCGCGATGGGCGTGCGGGCGGTAGCGATCGTCGCCCCGTTCTATTACAAGCTTGGGCCTGAAGCGGTTTACCAATACTTCAAAGAGATTGCCGATCATGTCAGCGTCGACGTAACGCTCTACAACATCCCCTTGTTCGCCTCGCCCATCGACGTGGCGACAGTGCGTCGGCTGGCCAACGATTGTCCACGCGTGGTCGGTATCAAGGACAGTTCGGGTGACATCCCACACATGATGCGCATGATCGCGGCTGTTCGTCCACAGCGGCCCGAGTTTTCGTTCTTGACCGGTTGGGATGCAGCGCTAGTGCCAATGTTGCTGATCGGCTGCAACGGCGGAACCAATGCGACCAGCGGTGTTGTTCCAGAGCTCACGCGGGCCATTTACGAAGCGGCGCAGCGCGGACAATGGGATCGCGCTATGCAATTGCAATATCGCCTGTTGCCGTTATTCGATGCGATGATCCAGCAACCGGAGTTCCCAGAAGGTTTCCGACGCGGTGCACTCAATCGCGGTTGGAACCTCGGCCAAAGCCGCCAACCTTTGTCGGCCGAGCAAATGGCAACGGCTCAGAAAACTCAACAACAGCTCAGTCTGATGTTGAGCGAGTTGTCCCAGTGGCTGCCCGATATTGCCCCGGCATCCACGATGCAGAACGCCAAAACGGTGAACTCGTCGGCTCTACAGGCCGATGCGTCCGATGACTTCATCGAACGCATCGTGCGTGAAGTTATGCAAAGCCTGCAGGGCTAGTCCCACTGCTGCGCAGCAGCAGAACTAACCCTCCCTTACGGGAGGGTCGAAAAAACAGGCGCTACTGCAGCCTGTTTTTTCGGGGAGGGTGCATGCGCCGCGGAGGTGAGCTAGCAGCGAAGTGCTTCTGGCTTTGGTTAGCACGGGAGGCCCCCACTTCGACTGAGCTGGCGCCATCGACCCTCCCGCCGCCACGCAAAGCTAAGTTACCAGGACAATTACTTCTTCTCTTCCTTGGCTTTCTTAGGTTCCTTGGCCTCTTGAAGCACTTTTAGGAATTCGCCTAACTGTGCTTTGAACTGGGCTGAGGCGAGCGCCACGGCTTCGGTTTGCGTCTTGATGGCGCCGTCGATATCGCCGTTGAGGTATTGCAGGTGGGACAGGGTATCCATCGCCGCAGCGCGTGAATCGCCTTCGCCATCTTGGGACGCCTTCAGCATGGCGTTGACGGCCGAATCGAGCATCGCCTTGTTTTTCTTCAAGGCGCCAGCTTCGATGCCTTCGACCAACGTCCAAGCCACCGCATTGATGATTTGAGGTTGGCTGGCATACTTCTTGAAGGCTTCGCCCACGATCTCAGGCAGCTTGTCGGCCGAGTCTTTATCGCGCAGTTGAATCTGAAGCTTCATCATGCCCAACTGTTCGGACATCTGCTTGTCTTTGACCTTCTCGAGGGCCTTATCGATTGTGGCCAAGGCACCCTTCATATCGCCTTTTTGAAAGGCCATACTAACTTGCTGCATGACCAGGTCCATCTCTTGTTGGGCCTTGAATTCCTCAGCAAATTTTTCGCGATCCCACTTGCCGGCGACGATCTGCTCGAGCGGTTCGTCCATCGACATCGGATGGCCGATCCATTCGATCTTCTTGTCTTTGCCCACGATAAAGGAAGTCGGGATACCGTTCTGACCGGCGGCTTCCATGTAGGCTTCATGGCATGAGCGATCAGGATCAGCGGTCAGGCAGTAAACGCTGGTCAATTCGCGATAGGTCTTGGGCTTGTCACTCTTTTCTTTGTCAGCTTTGTCGCCCTCGGCCTTTTCAGCGTTGGGGTTAGGTCGACCGCCGCGGACTTCGCGTTCCAGGAATTTTTCGACCGTCTCGAGATCTTCGTCGCTGATGCTGACGATCTGTACACCCTTGTCGGCATACTTGGATTGGGTTTCGGCCAGGTGCGGCATGCTGGCGATACATGGACCACACCAGGTAGCCCAAAATTCGACCACATAGACCTTGCCATTCTCGAACTTAGTCACGGGCTTGAACTTGCCCTTGCCGTCTTGTACCCAGTGTTCAATGCTTAGCGAAGGTGCGTCGGATCCGATGGTCAACGCATCGGCCGCAGTGGCAACCGGCGCACTGGTAAACAAACTAGCCACCGCCGTCGCCAAAGCGCAGCCGAGGAACCGACGTATCATAATGAGCTCCAGAAAGAAGTAAGGTCTACGATTGCCCACAAATTCGGCAAAAGTTTATCCGGCGATAGTATACAAGAATTAGACCCCAAAGGAAACGTGAACGGCGTTCTATCGACTGCCAGCGGAATCGGGCGGAGCGACCGCCTTTATGTGTCCAACTCAGGAAAAACCTCGGCATTGAGGTGTTGTCGACCGACCAGTGCTTTGGTTCGGGAGAGAAAGTCGAACTTGAAGTTGGCGACTTGTTGTTCCGTAATCTTCAGCAGTTGGGCCGCTTCTTTGTTACCCAAGCCCACGACGAACAGCAGCTCAATACACTGTAGTTTGACCCAGTCGCCACGTTCGCGCCACTTGTCGATCTGGTCGCGCAGGGCAGCCACTAGAGCTTGCTCTTCTAATCCGCGGCGTTCACCACTGCGTGCAATGCTGCTGGCAGGTCGCGCGCCCGGTCCCACTACTTGCCAGGCCGCCTCACTGGATCCACCACCCGTTTGGCTCATCGCCAACGCCGGACGCCGCCCTTCGCGACGCAAGTGGTCGGTCAGCTTGTAGGAACAAATCGAGAACAGATAACTCTCAAGCGGCCGACGTCGATCGTAGTTGGGCAAGCTATTCAAGAAACCGATAAAGGTTTCTTGCACAATGTCCTCAGCGCTGGCCCGATTGCGCAGTCGATGTTCCACAAAGGCCAGCAGTCAGCCCTCATAGCGAGCGATCAGCTCCTCCCAGGCTCCAGTGTCGCCTTCGCCGATGCGCTGCACCAGAAACTGGTCAGCATCGAAAGCCCCAGCGTCGATACTCCTACTGTCTATGTCTCTCGGTTCGGCACTATCTGCCATCAATCACCGCTATTTTCGTTTGTCCATGTTGTTGTCGATGCCGTCGTCACGGTTTCTCGCACGCCGCCGATCATCACCAGCGTGGACATCACCAGCACTGTCACCACTAGCGCGGTCATCATCAGCACTGTCACCACCAGCAGCGCGGTCATCGCTCTGCCGGCGCACGATTTCTATATTATTACCATGGATGGTGACGCTGGCACGATACTCCTTGTTCTTGACAAAGTCGCGTACCTCGTCGCGTAGTTGGTTATCAACTTCGATGGCTGTGGCAGTTGACCGCTCTCGCTTAACCTTAATGCTGGCCGTCAGCAAAGCCAACATCGCCCCTACGCCGACCACTATCAGCAAGACCATCGGAAAGATAGCCCGTTTCTTGGTTGGCTTGACGATAGCAACCTGTGGCTGTTGCAAGCCGGGTAGATCGGCGACGTAGATCGGCTGGTCATGGCCGGGCACCAATGCCATGGTCGCGGGAGGCAGAGTGGTTGGATACCGTCGCCGTCTACGTTGGAAAGCAAAATTGGCGATACCGGTTAAGGTCAGCAGCCCTAAAACGCCCACGCCTAGGAGCGACATGCGTTCGCGTTGCTGCACTTGTTTCAGTTCGACAGCAAAATTCTCGCGATGTTCCGGAGTGATTCGCAGGACGACCCATTGCTGATACATGGGCCCTTGGCTGGTCGTCAACTCGGCCAGGTAATTACTTGATGGATCAAGTAAATTGCGATGGATGAAGTTCGCAGTCACTGGCAATTTGTAGGCATCGCCACCCATGTCCAGGTTTTGCGACAGGTAAGATTTCACGGCTTCGATCATCGATTCGTCAATGGACGCTTGAGCCTGCGCGGCCGTACTCATGATCGAGCCACCTACGAACAATCGATGCACACTGGTCGACAGGTCAGGCGCAGCACCTACCCACCTCGGCCGATCGGCTGGCAACAGAGGTTTCGACTCGAGGGCCGGTTCGACCGACAACTCACGCACCGTGTCGGGCTGTTGAGTCGGCGACTGACTCTGGGCTGACTGACTTTGGGCTGACTCAACTTGTATCGTCTCAACTTCTGGCGTATTGATCTCTGAGTCGGCAGTGACTTCAGCCACTGCCGCGGGGGCCGCTTTCGGTTCCGCAATCGCGGAGTCATCCACTGCGACCGCCGTGGATGCTGGCGCTGGTTCAACCGCCGATTCAACAGCTGGTCCAATTGTTTTGGCCGCTATTGGTTCTGCTTGATTGTCAGCTTTGCTATCAGCTTTAGTATCAGCTTTGGTGTCCAGCGGTGGGGCAGGGGGCGGGCCGGGGTCGGGGTTCACAGCTCGCAGCGCGGCGGCGCCATCGTCTTGGGCCCAGCACGATAGACTGGTAAGCGGGCTGGCCAACAAGCAGACGGCGCCGAGCAGAGCCAGTTGCAAGCCCAAGCCGGGCAATACCACACCGCGCCACAGTCGCGCGGAAAGCACGCGGGCCAGGTCTTCAATTTGATGTTCGTTCATGAGCAATTATCCCGAACTTCGTCAGGTCGTGTAAGTGAGGCCCACTTTAGTAAATGACGCTAGGCGTCTGCGTGGCTGAGCTGCCGGCTAAACCCAATACCGTTCAATTTTCCATCTACTTAAAGCGGAATCGGCGCGAGCCGTCCGGTTCCGTCTGGCTTTTCTCGCAGAACACCGGGCAGCTTGCGCTGCTCCGCTTAAATGTGAACGGTCTTGCGGCTAAACCATGGGTTGCTGAGTTAATTCAAGGCGTTCATCGGAGTTATACCACGGGGTCGCCATTTGCACGGCGACTGAAGTGCCGGCGAAGACCAGCGCGCCCCAGGGTTGTGGAAACGGCACGATCAAATGCACCAGGCCCGCCATCAGCACCGTCCATAAAACTGCGAAGAGACTGAAATGCGTCCGACGCAGCGGATCGGCTTGCTTCCACCAATGGACCAGTCCCATCAAGAGCGGAAAGTAGGCCAGGTACGCAGCCAACATCGGTGCACCGTCGGCATCGAAGAAGCCACTCCAGCGTCGAACTGGCAACTCACCAAAGCCCTGCTTGGTGGCAATGGCCGGCCAAGGGACCATCAAGTACTCGCTCAGCAAGTAGGCCACGCCACCCAGGGCCAGGCCAAAGGTCAATTGAATAAAACTGCGCAGCGCTGAATCACCTTCGCTGGTCTGCCAGCGTTTGCCTAGCGTTATCGCGACGGTCGCACACAGGAAAGCCATGACGGCCGACCACACCAGTCCAACAACGGAGGGCTGTCCAACGGTACCGGAGCCGATCTGAAAGATGGCGACCAGTGCCGTGAAGACGGCAATAACCACGGCAGATCCCATCCAACTGCCAGTCAATTCGGCACCGATCATGCTCGGTTTGGCCAAGGCGAGCTGACGACGTTTGGCTACTCGCCATTGTTTCATGCTCAGCGGCTTAGGTACTGGTGGCCGAATGGCTGGACCTGGTTTGGCCACGGCCCGCTGTACAACTGGTTGCACAACCGGCGGCAGGGGAGCGGCAGCTGGTTTATGAGCCAGCGTGGCCGCATCGTAGGCTTTGGGTGACGTTTTGTGGGAACCGGATGATCCCATCACGATCGACCAGATAATGTAGTAGGGCAGGTAAATCGAGCCGAGCGATATGGCTACAGCGATGATCGCCCCCAGGTTCATGATGCTGAGTATGATCACCACGGCGATCACGGCAGCCCGAGCGCCGGCCGGCAGTTGGTTGGTGTTCCAAGCGTCGCTCATGCGCCGCCAACCAACTTTCACCATATGCGCGATCGGCTCTTCATGCCGCAGACGCGTTTGAGTTTCTGTCGAGACCGGTTTGCCAGCAGCGCCCCGCGGCGGATCACTGCCTGGGGCCGCGTACGTCAACGGGATCGGCTCCAGAACTGGCGGCAGACCGCCGGCCCCTGCCTGCTTAGCATTGCCAATTGGGTTGCCAGTAGTGTTTCCCGGTGCACTGCCGACCGCCAGGCGATCGATCACCATGTAGCGCTGGTCCAGTTCCATGCCTAAGGCGGTAATCATTTCGCGGACATCCGAGAAACGATGAGCCGAGTTTTTCTGTAATGCCTTGGCCACTACCTCACGCACCGGCGAACTGACGCGCGATAGATCAGGATCGGCTGTCAGATGCTTCATAATGATCTCTTGGCTGCTCTCGCCATCGAAGGGCACACAGCCGGTGGCCATCTCGTACAGCATGATGCCTAATGCGTAGATGTCGATCTCTTTGCCATATTCACCTTTGCCGATTTCAGGCGCCATGTAGTGAAAGGTGCCTACGCTTTCGGTTTGTCCGCCGCGTCGCGAACAGGAGATAAACTTCGATAAGCCATAGTCACCGATCTTGACGATGCCTTCATCGGCGAAGATGTTGGCCGGCTTCAGATCGCGATGCACGATGCCATGGTCATGCAAATAAGTCACCGCGCTGGCGATCTGCGAAAACCAACTGCGCAGTTCCGTGGCCGGCATGCCGTTAGGGTAGCGGTCGACCATGTCGCGCAAACTTGGCCCAGCCACATATTCCATTACGATCCAGCCCTGTTGGTCCTGGTCGAACTGGATGTCGTACAGAGCAATCAAGTTCGGATGCTTCAGGTTCAGGCATTGACGAACCCCACGGACTTCGATGTCCAGGTTGCGTTGGATACGTTTGAGCGCGACCTCTTTGCCCGCATCATTGACGGCAAAGTAGACCTCGCCAAAACCACCGATCCCGACGCCCCGTTTGATCGTGTAACCGGCCAGCGGCTTGTCGCCCGTACTGAGTGTGAACTTCATAGCCTTGCCTTGTTGGGCTGGAGCTGCTGCAGCAGTATTCGCTGAGACGGACGGGTTGCCATTACCTGGTTGCTTCAAGGCCGCTTTGAGTGGGTTAAGTAACTGGAGCATGGCTATACAACTTTGTGTTTGTCGGCACGCGCTTAAGGATTAGTTGGGCGGCATTTCCAAAGGCTGGTTTCAGTGGCCGCAAGGGCGCTCTTTGCCCGTACAATCCAACAATTGATGAACTTAACTTGGAAAAACACACCTACATAAATCGACCACTGGCAGACTTATTCGAAACTAAGTGAAAACTCTTCCCCGCGCACATGCATGCCGGCGGCTAAAGGGAACTGACCTTTAACCGGCTGACCATTGACTAAGACCTCTTCGGCCGTTCGCAGTTGCCAACGCGAAAACAGCTGGCTTGCACTTATGCCGCTGGACTTCTGCACCAACAACACTTCGTTGGGCCACTCGGGACAGGCGATGTGACTGCCAGCACGTGGGCCAATGATGCAACAATCCGCTAGCATCATGATCGCATCGACATGCGGCTTCCAACGATGAATGCTGACCATTTCCAGTCGGGCTGTACCGCTGAGTGCGTTGGAGCGACTAAACCGCAACTTCACCGACGTGCCCAGCTCAATCACCATACCATCACGCAGCAATTGAGGACGATCAATCGCCTGGCCATTGAGCTTGGTCGCTTGCAAGGGTTGGATCAAGTAATCGCTGCCCATGCGGCGAATCACGGCTGCTCGTCGACTGAGATCACCCGTAATGCCGACATCGGCGTGACCATCCGCCACCGCCTGGCCAATGACCATCTCAGGTTTGTCCCATAGCAGATAGCCACCGATACCATCGATCCACAGAATCGAATGTTCGGCGGAAACGCGATTCACTCCCTTGGAGCCTGCTTCAGGTTCGTTCACGGCATACTCGTTCAGGGCATACATGGCATGGTTGCTCATGGTTAGAGCTGCTTCGACGTGGGACGCAATCGACGGCCGCTGCGGCAGAATGGGATGCCAAATGGGCTTCAGAAAAGGTTGGTGTGGCAAAGCCATGGTCTGTACCAAGTCGAGCATCCCTGCGTTCCATAAGCCGAACTTTTTCTCTCGATCTCTATCATACTCTGGTTCAGCAGTAACCTGGTTCAGCAGTAACCTGGTTCAACAGTAGACTGGTTCAGCATTTGTAGCGGTTGGGCGCAAGCCCTCCGGTTCCTATAACTACCGGGATATACCGGACGGCTTGCGCCGTTCCGCTTCTAAAATGCTTCACAGCGTTGCAGGTCTGGGCGACTATTCGGCTTGGCTGATACGTTCCGCT
>JADLDX010000874.1 GCA_020846515.1 Pirellulaceae bacterium | reverse complement strand
GGAAAAAAGAGTGGGTTGAAGAAACGGAAAACTCAACCAGCAATCGATTTACTGGTAAACCCCACCGGCAGGATTCTGTTTCGCCAAGCCTCGGGGCAAGCAGCATTCAAACGACTGCCAACGCAATATCAGGCATTGATCAGCATTCTAGGCGTAGTTTGCTTGAGAAGCGACCAGTTTTCCAAGATTAAGGGCCAATTAACGAAGTAACCCTCGAGCACCCTCAACTCGGCAGCCAACCGCGACTTCTGCGCCACTATGCCAGCGGAAGTCATCGGCAGCAATGCTAGCAATCCGTTACTCGATTTCCAGAGCATTGGTGTTTAGGTCGCTGCGGCTTGTGGATGGTGGGGGTAGCTGCGAAGATAAGGGTGTTCAGGACCGCTCATGTTGTCCCATGTCAGCAGATCAGCCAGCCTAAAAGCGCCGGTGCGTGTTTACCGTCGGGCGCGCGAAGCCAACAATCAGGCGACCTCGGATGGCTGAATTTGCCTTTTCGAAAGCTTATCATGCCACGACTCGTCTTGCTCCTGGGCTCACTCGCCTGTGCTTGTTCTTGGGCCACTGTTTCGCTGGTTACCGCGCAAGAAGCGGCGGGGAAAGCCGCCACCACGACCACCAAGCTGTCCGCCCCAGCCCTCTTTCCCGAAAAGACTTTGGCCTATCTGCGCGTGGACAATGTTAAGGAACTCAAGGAGGCACTCGGTCGTTCGACGATGGGCAAGCTCTCGCAGGATGACGAAGTGCGACCAATCCTGTCGGAGTTTTATGGTTCGCTGATCAATAGCACCGATGCCATCCGTGAGTTCACTGGTCTGAACTTGGATGAGATGTTGGCGATTCCGACTGGCGAGTTGGCAGTCGCGTTGTTGCCCAGCGACCAGACGTCAGTCCGGTCGGAGCGCCGCAACGAGAACCAAAACCCGAGTCAGACCGAAGCGCGAGCTGCGGTCAGTCAGCCGAGTGTGGCGTTGATGATGGATGCTGGAGATGAAATCTCCGGCGTGCAAGTGATCTTGGATCGCATGCAGGAGCGAATCACTGATCGCATGGTGCACACCGAGTCGCAGTTGGGGTCGTTGACTCTGCATCAATATGCCAACCCTGATCGAGCCCAAGAGCAGTTCGGTTACTTTATCGATCTGGGCGTCTTTGTGGCTTGCAGCAACTTGACCGCCTTGGAACGCTTGGCCAAACGTTGGACCGGTCAGAGTGTCGACTGGCCCACCTTGTCTGAGAACCGCCGTTTCACTTCGATCATGGGACGCTGTGTTGGCGTACAAGGCGAGCGTCCGCATGCATCCTTTTTCGTCGATCCACTGGCCTTGATTCGCCAGGTCACACCGAAATCGACCGGAGCGACAATGGCTTTTGCCATGCTGCCCGCCTTGGGATTGGATGATATTCAGGCGGTGGGTGGCAGCTGGATTGTGGCGCCGCCGGACTTCGATTCAATCACTCATTTTCATGTGCTGCTTGGGTCGCCACGCCGGGCGATACTGGCTTTGCTCAGACCGAAGACCGGTTCGATTACGCCCGAGAACTGGGTGCCGGCCAGCGTGGCCAGCTATTCAACAATTAACTGGGACGCAGCCTCGACCCTGCAGGGTATCCAGCAGTTGTATGACCAATTCCGCGGCGAGGATGCCATGAAAAATGAAATCCTGGATCGCGTGTCAGGTCGACTGGGACTGGATTTCAAGAAGGATATCCTCGAGAACATCGAAGGCCGCTTTACGATGTTGCAAGGCTTCATCAAGCCGGCCGTGAGTATTAACGGTGGATCCAATGTATACGCCATTCGCTTGCGCAATCCGGAGAAATTTGCCAACACGGTTTTGCCAGCGTTGCTCAAGCAAATAGAATCTCGGGAGGAAGTCACGACGGAGAATTTTGGTCGCCTGCAGGCCCAGGTCTTTAAGCCCGGTCCGAGTCGAGAAAACTCAGCGGTGCGTCAACCAGAGATCTGTATCACGATGATCGATGATTATGTCGTCATCGCCGACAGCAAGTTCATGATGAGTGAGGTCAGTTCAACTCTGGGGGCCAACGCAGACCGATTGTCGGAGGCCTTGGACTTTCAGTTGATCTCGGACCGCATCACGGCTCAACTGCAGGGCACGGAATGTTCGGCACTATCTTACGCGCGCCCTGAAGAGTCCTTGCAGATGTTTTATGAACTAGCCAAGGATCCCGCTAATCGCGATCGGTTGCGTCAAGTCTCGGCCAACAACGGCTTCTTCAAAGCACTGCTGGCCGCGCTGGACAATCACAAGTTGCCAGAGTTTTCGGTGATCGCCAAATACCTGGCCCCCGGCGGCGGCTTCCTCGTCGAAGAAGAGACTGGTTTGCACTACATGTCCTTCGGACTGCGCCGCGAATAGGATTGTAGCCCCGGCACTCCGTGACGGGGCATTATGGAGTGTGACTATACGACGGGCGCTGGGAAGATGGCGAGTCGCGGAGCGATTCGCCTACAGGGCGCGAGTCGCGGAGCGATTCGCCTACGGTTATGCGAGCTTTTCGAGCTTGGTGACGCGGCCGGTGCCGACCCACTCGGCGACGTAGATGTTGCCGGCGGCATCGAAACAGGCATCATGGGGATGCACGAACTTGCCTGGCTGCCATTGGTCAGGCATGGTGCGCAAGCCCTTGGTGGCCAGCAGTCGCTCCACGTCGGCTCCTAAATGCGCGACGACTTCGTTCTTTTTGTTCAGCAGCGAAAGGCGCGCATGCAACTCGGGCACCAACATGAGATCACCTAAGATATCGATGTTGGCTGGCAAACCAAAACCGCTGATCGTATCGATGTAACTGCCATCCATTTTGAAGCGCTGCAGCGTATGGGGGGCTCGATCGGTCACGACGATCACTGGCTCGCTGCCGCGGCGGTCGATCCACAATCCATGCGCGGTGCTGAATGTCCCCTTGCCTTCTCCCACACCGCCAAAGCACTTCTGCCACTTGCCTGCCGCGTCGTAATAATGAATCAGGTTGGCACCATAGCCATCGACCAGCAGAAAGCCGCCGTCATCCAAGAAGGCAAAGTTAGTGGGCAGGAAGCGATC
>JADLDX010000873.1 GCA_020846515.1 Pirellulaceae bacterium | reverse complement strand
TGCCAGGCCATCGTCGTTCAAGTCGCCAACAGCGCGAGCCTTGGCCGCTTGAATCCTAGCTGCCTGGCGATTGTGCAAGGTCAAGCTGTCCATGATCGGTCCGAGCCCATCGACCTTGTCCAAGACAGCCCGGCCCGTATCTAGCTCTGCCTGACGAACAGCAACGCGTGCATCCGAAAGCTGGCCATCCAACCGACTGATTTTATGCATCGCGTGTTGGATCGAGTCTTGCATGCCAGCCAGTTCGGCCAACACCGGTTTGCTTCGCTCCAGGATCTCGGTTGGATCATCGATAACGATACGTGCGGCGAACATTTCATCGGCAGCTTGGACTGGCTGAGCAGTAGCTTCCTGAGTAGGTCCCTGTGCCGTAGCGGCCTGCCATGGACCACTTGCTTCCGTTTGCAACTGTACGATGTCCGCTTCGTCTTGAGCGAGTCCCTTGATAGCCGAGCGCAGTCCATCGCTACGCACGAGCCGTAGCTGTCGCGCAATGGCTTCTGTCAGCTTGACCACCAGCGAAGCATCGCCGGCAGGCTGTGGCTCTGAAGTTGGAGTTGGAGTTGGAGTTGCATTTGGCTCTGGTGTCGGGTCAGCCCCTGGTTGGCCGGTGGCGGCCAGGGTTTCCAGTTCGCTGGCCAGTTCGGTGATCAGCGTTTCGCTCTCTTGGAGAGCGCTGAGCTGGTCGGAGGATGTTGGACGAATAGGCAAGGCCAGCCGCGAAGCCAGAGCATACATGCGTCCCCAAGACTGGCGTTCGATAACCAGCGCCCACGGTGGTCGCACGATGTCGGCAGCCGCCAATTCGGTCGGTTCGAACCAACGATAGTGGCGATTGGTAATATCAAAGTTCGCCGTACGATAAAAGCGACTCGGCAACGGCTGACTGACTGGCACGGAAGGTGTGCTGGGCGCAGTGATGGCCCCAGTACTGGGCGATGTATTGGCCGCAGTGTTGGTCGACGTATTGGGCTCACTCGCATTGA
The DNA here is from genome assembly GCA_020846515.1 of Pirellulaceae bacterium. Lineage (GTDB taxonomy): Bacteria > Planctomycetota > Planctomycetia > Pirellulales > Pirellulaceae > Aureliella. The sequence goes on along the minus strand of JADLDX010000873.1, from coordinate 4,258 downwards.
CCTCGGCCATGGCGGAAGTGTTGCGGCGCACTTCGGTGCGTTGCGGTTCGCCGATGTCCAGCTCATTATTGCTCAGGACCAGCCAATCGACGGGGCCCGGCCAAAAGGTAGCCAGACCATTGATGATGATCAAGCTCAGCAAGCTCACGATCATCGTCAGGCATATAACCAACATCCCGCCGGTGAGCCAAATTTTGGGTTCACCGCGTGCCAGCAAACTAAAACCGCTCTGTAAAGTTCGCCGTTGCGGAGCTCGAACATGCGCCACGTCACCTGGCTTCTCACCTGGCTTCTCACCTGGCTTATCGCCTGAGGCATGGCTGGACTGATTAGCGGGAGGGCTCATAACTGGCTGCCTCGCCTACGGAAGCGAATGCGTACGTATTCTGCCAGGGTATTGGCCACCAGTGTTAGTGTGAACAGCAACAACGCCGCCAGGAACAACGTGCGAAAGTGAGTGCTACCCTTGGCGGCTTCTGGTAATTCAGTCGCCAGTGTCGCGCTCAGCGTGCGGAAACCATTAAAAGGGTTCCACTCCATGATCGGCGTATTGCCGGCAGCCATCAGGACGACCATCGTTTCACCCACAGCGCGACCAAAGCCGATCATTACCGCGCTGAACATACCGCTCATGGCGCTGGGCACGACGACTCGTACCGTCGTTTGCCAAGGTGTCGCGCCGCAGCCCAGTGAGGCGCTGCGCAGTTGCTGAGGGACCGATTGCAGTGCATCGTCGGCCAACGTGTAAATCAATCGAATGACACAAAACCCCAGCACAGCGCCCACCAATAACGAATTGCGCTCTTGATAGCCAGTGAACAACGATGCGCGCGGATCAAAGCCGATGCCCGAGAGCAGGCAACTCAATCCATAAGCGATGCCGATGACCGCCGCGGTCATGAATGCTAGTTGTACAACACCTCGTATGGCAAATGCGCGTGGCGTGGAAGTGACGGCCGTGCGACGATTGCGTTGGGCCAAGGGTCCCAACATGACAAACACGGCCAGCGCCACCACGACGGGCAGCAGCAGGAGCATCCATCCACCCGCCGCGGAGCCAATGGTTCCCGACATCCACTGAGCAATGTCGTTGGCAAACAGCCATTGCTCAACCAACGGAGCCAGCAAAAACGACAGACTAAGACCAATTGGGACGCAGATGACCAAGAACCATAGTCGCCAAACTTGCCCCCGCACGAGAAACTCGAGCGGCAGTAGATTCCATAGATGAGCTGCGAAGACAAACGTGAATGGCACAATGAAGATCGCCAACAAAACCGCGCACAGATGTTCTTGCAGCAAGGGTGCCAAAACCAGGGCCGCTACGAAGCCGAGGATAACGCTGGGCAAACTGGCCATCAACTCGATGATCGGTTTGACGCGCGACCGCAGGCTAGGTGTTAAGAACTCGCTGGTGTAGATCGCCGCCAAAATAGCCAGTGGCACACTGAAGACCATGGCATAAAGAGTCGCCTTGAGCGTCCCGAAGATCAACGGAATCAAACTCAGCTTCGGTTCCGCCTGTTCGGTACCAGCCGACGATTGCCAAATGTATTTGGGCTCAGCATGACCTTCGTACCAGACTTTGCCGAATAGCGCTTTAATCGTGGCCTCGGGGTAGGCCACGTCCAAACTGGCCGTAGCCAGCTTGGTCGGAGCCAACGCGACCAGTCCATCGTTCTTGGGCATCAAGAAGGCCTGCGCTGATGGTGGCTGAGCGGTTGCTTGTGGTTCAGTGGTTGATTGTGGTTCAGTAGTTGATTGAGCCAGTATCGCAGAGGCATCGATCGATCGCAGCAATGAATCGGTGGTGGTCATGACCAGCGACAAATTTCCGCGTTGATCGTTGACTAAAGCCAAGTGGCTGGCGCTGCTACTATGGATGCCCCGAATCGGTTGATCGCCCAGCTTGACCACATGCGTGGCAGTCAGACGATAACCGTCGCTGGCAGCGCCCGGCATACTGGACTGAATGATATTCCAGCCATGCAACACGCCGGTTGCGTCGCCGAGCAGTAGAGTCTGACGCGCAATCATTGGAGCCGCAGCCGTAAATTTGCCACCGCCCGGCAAACCGCTAGCCGACTCCATGGCTTCAGGCGGATCTGTGGTATTGGGGTCGATGGCATAACGATCCAACGTGCCAGTATCCCAAGCGACAATGGCGTGCGAGCCGCGATTGGCCAACATCAAACTCAGTGGTGGTTGTTGGCTGCGCTTCTCAGCTGGGCAAGCTGATGTAGTAACCGTTTGCGTGATCGCGCCGGTCATCAAGTTTTCGCGAGACTCGATGCGAGCCAGCACGGGTGAGTCGCCGGTCAATGCGATCAGCGATGACGCGGTGGCTTGCGTGAATTGATTGGATGTGTCGCTGGGCAAGTAGTCGATGGCCACCAGTGGAGCTTCCGCAATCTTCTGGGGCGTGGACCACGCTATAGGCGGTAACTGCAGTTGGCGAATCGAGTTATCGCCGAACAGTTCGTATATAGCCTGTTCGGAAACCACGCGCGAGTTGCCGGTGGACAGTTCGATGCCCTCGGGCAGTTGATCTTTGCGCAAGAGCGATGACTGAAAGGCAAAGGTCGTGTTTTGAAAGGTGCCGTCGCTGAATCCGAGCGTCAAGTGCTGGCGATCGATCGACAGTGAATGGCAAGTCACTTGTCGATCCTGGTCGCCAGGGCCGGGAAAGCTGGTGATCAGTTGTCCGACATGACTACTGCGCACCGTGATTGAGCCATCGGCGGCTGCTTGCCAAATCATCAAGCCGAACTCATCACATCCGGCGGCCATTAAGCGGCCCGTTACGTTACCTGGGGTGGACGCAGAGTCGCCACTTGGAATGCTGGTTAGATCAACCACGCGCCATGGGGACGCTTGAGGCCAGCGATGCAATGGCCAGGCGGTAGCCAGCAAGACCAACACGACCAGCAGCACGGCACCGATTGTGCCGATGCCGCCAATGGTGATCAAACGCGATACCAGGGCGTCGCCAAATTTGACTCGCCAGGGTGTCTGTTTTCTTCGTCGTACTCCGGTGTACGCATCACTTGACACAAATCAACCTCAGAATCCAGGCTGGAGCCCAACTGAAGATAGCGCTTTGCGGGCAGTGATGGCAGTCACCGGCAAATAGCCATCCTTCACGACTTGCGTTTGACCTTGCTTACTGAAGATGAATCGCAGGAATTCGGCGCGGAGGGGATCAAGTTTCTTGCGTGAGTCATGGTTGACAGCGATATAGAGGAAGCGAGCCAATGGATAAGTGCCATCCATCGCGGCGGCCGCCTCGGCCTTGACGATTTTGTTATTGCCATTGTCGATAGCCAGCGGTTTGACGTTGGCGGTGCTGTAGCCTATGCCACTGTAACCGATGCCGAATGGGTTTTCGCCAACAGCTTGCACCACTGCGGAACTGCCTGGCAATTCACTCACCCACACGCCATAGTCCCCATCACCAAGCACTTTTTCTTTGAAGTAACCATAGGTGCCGGAGGCTGCATTGCGACCGTAGCAGGTAATGCTCTTGTTGGCCGCCTCGCCGGTAGCTCCCAGTTGACCCCAGGTTTTACTTTGTTCTTTGCTGCCTTGTTTGCGAGTGCTTGAAAAGATGGAGTCGATTTGAGCAAACGTAAGACTCTCGAGGGGATTGTTGCGATGAACGTACACGGCCAGCATGTCGATACTGGTTGGCAGCAGCAGCGGTTTATAGCCGAACTTGGCTTCGAAGCTGGAAAGTTCAGAGCCTTTCGCATCGCGACTCATCGGCCCAAAAGTGGCTGTCCCGGCGACCAAGGCGGGTATAGCGTTGGACGAGCCCTTGCCATCAATCTCCGTTTTGACACCCGGATACATTTTCTTGAACTCGCCGGCCCACAACGAGACCAAGTTGTTCATCGTATCGGAGCCGACTGATTTGAGGGTCCCCGAAACGCCCGAGACTTTTTTGTAGTCGGGCAATTTAGGGTCTATTTGTTGAGCTATCGCAGTCGAGCCATCACCCGCCCACAACAAAAGCAGGGAGGCTAGACAGGTGGCCAGACAGAACCACCTGGAGGGTATGAGTTGCCAATTGTGCTGTAACATGCTGCTTCAACGCTCCTCCGGGAGCCAATGCGGGATTTTCGTTGGGCTTACCAGCATAGCATTACCGGCCCGAAGCCGAACCCCGGCCGCCAGAAAGTTAAGAATGAATGAAGTTTGCCTCTCAAGTACGACGGACTTCCAGTCCGTCGGTGCTGTTTTCTGTCGACCGTCGTAC
>JADLDX010000872.1 GCA_020846515.1 Pirellulaceae bacterium | reverse complement strand
GACCGTTCAGTTCTACGAGTATCCTGCTTGGGCCGAGCCTGCTCGTCCCAATGTCTTGATGATCGTGGTTGATGACATGAATGATTGGGTGGGCTGTTTGGGTGGCCATCCGGACGTACGCACGCCCCACATCGATCGACTGGCCAAACGCGGCCAGTTGTTTTCCAATGCCCACTGTGCAGCCCCCGTGTGCAATGCTTCGCGCGTCGCTGTCATGACCGGACGTAGGCCAAGCTCTACAGATGTATATGCCAACAACGTGGTGTGGCATAATGCGCTGCCGCAAATCAATACCATCCCGGCGCATTTTAAGCGAAATGGTTACCATGTGGCCGGAGGTGGCAAACTGTATCATCACTCGCCCGGATTCAATCGCCCCAGCGACTGGCATACATACTTTGATCAAGTATTCGATAGTCCTTACCAGAACCATTTGGCGCAAGGTGGACAAGCCAGTAGCTTTGAATGGCCGCGGCCTTTTCCGCTGAACCAATTGCCCAGTGTGCGTGCGATGCAGAAACCACCCTTGAATCCGGGCGAGTTTGATTGGGGAGCATTGGACCGCGATGACCTGGCGATGGGCGACGGACAGATGATCCGATGGGCGATACGTTATCTTCAGCAGCCACCGTCACAGCCGTTCTTTTTGTCAGCCGGGATCTTTCGTCCTCACTTGCCGTTTTATGCGCCGCGTCAATACTTTGAACGCTATCCGGCGGATGCGATTGAACTGCCAATCATGCGCGAAGACGACGTGGCCGATTTGCCACCGGCGGGCCAAAAAATGGCGGCCAGCCGACGCGGTGATTTTCAGTTGATCATGAACTCCGGGAAACATCGCGAGTTGGTGCAAGCCTATTTGGCCAGCATCAGCTATGCCGACGCCCTGATCGGCCAATTGTTAGATGCCCTCGATGCCAGTCCGGCTGCTAAGAATACGATTGTGGTGCTGTGGTCAGATCATGGCTGGCACCTAGGCGAAAAACAGCATTTACATAAGTTCACGCTCTGGGAACGATCGACTCGCGTACCGTTCATCGTCGTGGCGCCGGGTGTGACCAGCCCGGCTTCGCAATCTTCGCGCCCCGTGGGGCTGGTCGATTTGTTTCCAACTTTGGTCGATCTATGCCAGCTTCCGTCTGTCGAAGGGCTCGATGGCACCAGTCTGATGCCGTTGTTGCGAAACCCGACCCAGCCTTGGCACCGCCCAGCTGTGACCACGCAAGGTCGTGGCAATCATGCCGTTCGGTCTGAACGTTATCGGTACATTCGTTATGCGGACGGCGGCGAGGAATTGTACGACCACCAAGCGGATCCTCACGAGTGGCACAACCTGGCCAAATTGCCTGATATGGCGGCTATCAAAGAGGACTTAGCCAAGTTCCTGCCCTAAGGCAACATGTAGCCACCGCTGCCAAGCGGTGGATTTCCTGTTTTAGGTAGCCACCGCTGCCAAGCGGTGGATTTTGCCGCCGCCCCAGTCCACATTTTAGAAGCGGAACGGCGCAAGCCGTCCGGTATATCCCGGTAGTTATAGGAACCGGAGGGCTTGCGCCCAACCGCTACAAATGCCGGGTTTCACGAGCACAAATGCTTCACAGCGTTGGGTGGCTACGGGGTCCACCCTCTGGCGACGAGTGGCTACTATTTGCTCGGTTGTTTGACGCGCCGTGTGTTACTTTGGTTACACTGGAAATCTATAACACTTTCGGTATGTTGTCCGTAGTCATTAGTACTTTCGAACTGCTTTAGAAATACTGTCCGATGTGAGACAGAGACTTCATCCTAGGCTGCCACGATGCCCCTGTCCTTTACGCCCAAACTTCGACGAAAACTGGCTTTGGAACGTCTCGATGCCAGACTTCCCATGGCCGGAGACTTGGATCCTACTTTTGCCGACTTCGGTGTTTTGGCTGATCCCATTCCCGGCGTCGGCGATCCGGCCGATTGGGTTCAACAGTTGGCGACCGACCAGCAAGGGCGGGTCTTGATGCTGACTGCCGGAAGTCCGTTTGAAACTGGACGAACGACCGTCAATGTTTTGCGACTGACTCCCAACGGAACCTTAGATTCCTCGTTCGACTTTGACGGACAAGTCAGTCTGGCTTTGCCTGGTGGTATTGAACTGGCCCGCGACTTCGCCATCCAGGGCGACAAGATCGTTGTCTTGACCACCGCCAAACGTTATTCCTTGATCGATGGAGTTACTTACAATCTGATTCGATTGAACAGTAATGGTTCGTTGGATAAAAGTTTTGGCAGTCAAGGTATCGCCGGTGGCGTTACTGGGACTTTTGCGCAATACGAAGTCAGGCGAGTCGTAGTTGGCAAGAGCAATGAGTTATACGTCTTGGCCGATCGCGCCCACGATGCGGTGGTGGTCACCAAGTATTTCGCCAACGGCACATTGGATACCAGCTATGGTACCGGCGGATCGGTCGCTATCGCTGCCGATACAGCCTTGGCTCAAGATCTGGTCGTCATGGCCGATGGCAGCTTGTTGGCCGCTTTCTCATCTCGGCACAACTCGGACTATTACGAGTTGGTGGTGACGCGCGTTAAAACGGATGGAACGCTGGATGATCAGTTTGCCGTAGGCGGACGGCATACAGCGGCCATCTCGAACAATCAGCTATATAGTTTGTATGGTCGCGTACGCATGGGCCTGGATAGCGCTGAAAACATTTATGTTGCGGCCATGCGGCGTACTGACTTTGCGCAAGACTTCTTCGTGCAGCGTTTGTCTCGCAGCGGTGTGCTCGATCAAGACTACGGTACGGCCGGCGAGGCGATGATTGTTTCAGGCGACGAATGGGGCACGCTGCTGCAGGGGCTGGTGGTTACCACGACCGGTCAAGTGCATCTATCCGGTACCTTAGGGTTCCAGCGTCGACCGTTTATTGCCTTGATCGATCCGGATGGAAATGTGGACAAGTCGCGGTCGAGCAACGGCCTGAATCTGTATTCGACGGTACATGGCAACGAAGACGGCTTGGGTGGATTAGTTCCCTTGCCGGGCGGTCGGTTTATTACTTCGATCAGTCACATGACCGCCGGCAAAATGGATGCTTACGGCGTTGATCAGTATGGACAGCTCGATGGTTCGTTTGGCAACTCAGGGGCGATCACCTTAAATCCAACCGCCATCAGAGGCGATGCACAGGCCACCGGTATATTGCAAGTGGCCGATGGCAAGCTGCTGGGGATGACGCTCAATTTTGCAGGCAAGATCGAGAATTCCCTGTCGACTTCGCAGCTTATCCTGACACGCTATTTGCCCAACGGCACCCTTGATACTACTTACGGTACCAATGGTCGCTTGCTCTTCGATGCTGGAATCTACTCTCAGCGCATCGCCAAGCCGTTCTTTGAGCATGCGGGCTTCCAATATTTGGCGATCAACTTTGGGACCACCCATTTGAAGATTGCGCGACTGACCTCCCAAGGCGAATTGGATGCGAACTTTGGTACCGCTGGTTGGATCACCTGGGCATATCCCAAGGGCCCAACCATCGTCAATGACATCGATGCAGTTGTCGCCGTCGATGATGGTTTCATTTTTTCCAGCAGCAACAGTTTCGTTGCTGGCAGAGGACAATATGTAATTGGCAAGCTTGACCAAACCGGCCAACTGGTCACCAACTTTGGCAATAACGGCTTGATTGTGCTGGAACAAAATTCAGCGGCCGGTACCAAGAGTGACTTGGCAGCCTGGGACGATAACTCGTTCGCCGTTATGCTGGCGCATGTCAAAGGCGATACGCCATTCACGACCACCGCGCGTAAGTATACTAGTGCAGGTGTATTGGATAGCACCTTTGCGAATCAAGGCATCTTGACGCTTGATCTGTCGCCTGATTCCTCGGGCATGGAACGTCAGTTGACATTGCGAAATGATGGACGCATGGTCCTCTTTGGCAGTAGTCTGTCATTTAATGGCAATTTGATGGTGTCTCAATACCTTGCCAATGGACAGATCGACCCAGCCTTTGGAAATGGGACTGGTCGAACGCAATTGCCTAAGCAAGCGACGCTCGAGTGGCCCCAAGCGGTGCTGGTCGACAGTCAAGATCGCGTCGTCATGTTATCCGTATCGCGCGCCACCAACAACGAGAACTTTTTTCTGAATCGACTTCTGCCGACGGGAGCCGTCGATCCCGACTTCGGCATTCTCGGGCGCAAGGAACTATCGCTCAGTCCGCATGACGACTACATGAACTCACTCAGTCAGACGGAGGCGGGAGACTTGCTGCTGGCTGGAAAGCGACTGACGGCGACGGCCATCGAACCGGTCTTTGTGCGCTTGTTGGAAAAGAATCCCGCCTGGCACAATGGCCGCATGCGAACAGACGTCAACACTGACACATTGCTGTCGCCCATTGATGCGCTGCTGGTGATCAATTGGCTAAACAGTTCCAGTGGCTCTGCGTTGCCTGACACCCGACCCGACGGTTCACCGCTGGTGGATGTCAATGGTGACCAGAACTGTACGGCACTGGATGCCTTGCTGATCATCAATGAGCTGAACCGTTTGGCCGCCGGTGAGGGCGAAGCTGAACCAGGTTTCGCGGGTGATGTCCTGGATGTAAGCATCATCGCGATGGCAGATGGAGTTGATCCCGCGAGCGAAGTGCTGGCAACTGGAACCACCGCCAGTCCGATGTTGATGGATCATGATCTGTTGGAGTGGCTGGCTGTCCGGCGCCATCGAGTGGTCTCGCGTTAGGTTCGGACACAACCGCGCGCCGTGTCACATGCCCAGTGTCGCTTGCCGTCGGTGGTTGCTGCTGGTGGTTTGCAGTTCAAGAATGCAAGTGTGCGTAGAGGCGTCTGGCCAGCCAAGTGGCTGTAAAACCGAGCAACAGGCCGCCGGTCAAGAAGCCTGGCCAATAGTCGATGATTTGGCTGTTAGGCGTGGTGCCTGGTTGGAACCAGCCAAACCAAATCATCATTTGGCCGGCCAACGCTGCTCCGCCCATGAACCCCAGTACCCCAGCCGCGCCAATAAAGCGGCCACGTATGCGCTTGGGTCGGGTCTCACGCCACATGTCATAGACATCGGAAGCATCCATCGTGGCCATCTCCTAAAAGGTTTACATATCAACGAATTGTTCACAATTGCCAGAGTTGTAGCCAACGAATCAAGTTTTGGCTCGTCCACGCGATCTGCGTTTTCGCCATTGCATGATGGCTGGTACCGTCAAGCCGATCATGGCGATGGCTGACAACGGTTCGGGTACGGCCGAAATGGCATTCAAGCGTACATTGTCAAAGTCAACTTCGAGGTCCGAGTTGGGGAATGCCGGATCAACGATATTCAGATTGACCAAGCGAATGGACAGCGATTGACCCAACTGTGCCTGGCTGTTATCGGTTGTGAACTGAATCAGGCTAGACGCAAACGTACCTTCCGCGATGCTGCCGGCCAACAAGTTATTATCGCTCACCAGGACTTGACCACCGGCGATGAGGTCCACGCGGTAGCCTGGAAAACCGGCCAGTGGAAAGAAGTCGCCGCCGAGGGATGTGCCCGATGCGATGTTGCCAATGTCCACTTGTAGTTGATAGGTCGTTAAAGGTTGTAACGTGCTGGAGAGCGTTTGCTGCAAACCATATTCGCCTTGTCCGCCGCTGCCAAAAAAATTGAAGGCGATGGCCATGCGTTGGCCGTGGGTAGTGCCGCTAGTAAAGAACGTCGGTGGAGTTGGCGTCAGCGTCCCGATGAAGAACGTATTGCCAGCGCCTCCGTTGGTAATGGAGTTCGGATCGTATAGCTGCCAACCGTTCAGCGGTCCGAAGGTAAATTCGTTGACGACGGTTTCGCCGCTGATGTCTTCAAAGCTGTGATTCACTACCGTCAAGAAATCTGCGTGGCTGGTCCCGCCTGAAAGGGACAGGGCCAAGACTAGTATGGCGACCGGGGCACACAGCCGATACCAGGAAAGATTCGGAGTAGCTTGCTTGAACGCATCCATCGAATGGCAGCCTTAAATTATGGTTTGCTCACGTTCTGCGGTACGTTTGTCCGTCAATCTGGGCGAGATTTAGAGCGGCGTTGTGCGCATGTTTTTCAAAAAGAGCGATAAGCCCGAGGACGCGTCCTCGGGCCTATTTGCCCGCCTGGCTAGCGGAAACTTGTCGATTTTAGAAATTTTGCAAACTTAGCGCGCTTCGGTCACAATGTTTTCGCGCCCTGAACGTTGGTGAAAGACCTGTTTTGCTGAAGCCCGATGGCGGGCCGATTTCCTTCAGAGGTTTCCATGCAGCCTGTACAGCCGCCTCAACCCCCGCTGCTTGCCCCGGCCCGGTCAGACCTCGCCCCGGCCCGGTCAGACGTGGAACTCGGGCGTTATCGCGACTGGTTGCGATCGTGTGTGGAGCAAATCTCCAGTCGGTACCAGGCTAAGTTTGATCAGTCGGATATTGTGCAAGAGACCTTGGCCGAAGCCTATGCGCACTTAGGTGCCTATCGAGGCACATCGGAAGCAGAACTGACCAGTTGGCTCAAGAGGATGTTGTCACGAAACCTGGTCGACGCTGTGCGCAAGCTGCGCTGTCGCAAACGCGATGTGGCTCACGAACTACGGCTGAACCAATCCGGTTATTCGGGACAACGGTCCGGGGCGCGGCGGACGGTGCAATTGCGGGCCGAGCAGACCTCGCCCAGCGGCCGCGTGGCTAAGCACGAGGAACTTCAGCAGATGCAAGCCGCCATCGCGGCTCTGCCCGATGCGCAGCGTGAAGCGGTTACGTTACATCATTTGCAAGGGTTAACCTTGGCCGAGGTAGCCGTGCGAATGAATCGTAGTATGCCGGCCATCGCCGGATTGCTGCATCGAGGCCTGCGCGCACTTCAAGAATCAGTGGGCAAGTGATCTATGGTGTCATCGATTACTTCGGACAGCGATTCCAGCCGCAGCGATTCCAGCATTAGTCAACCAGATTCCTTGGATGATGCACTCCAGTGCGTGATTGAGGCTTTGGAAAGTGACCAAGCGCTCGACCGCGACGCCTTGCTGGCCAAATTTCCTCAATGGGCCGAGGATATCAACCAGTTCATCGACAATTGGGTATCGATGGAGCAGACGAGCTCTCAATTGGTCATGGCCCAAGCCCAAGATCCAGCGCAGTTTTCGATCGATCTGCATGGCAAGGTCATGGGCGACTATGAACTTCTGGAGCTGATCAGTAGTGGTGGTATGGGAGTGGTTTATCGCGCGCGGCAATTGACGCTCGGCCGCATCGTAGCGCTGAAAATGGTATGGAATGCCCTGCGCGATAAAGCGCGTTTTCGCATCGAAGCCGAAGCGGCCGCTTCCTTACATCATGCAAATATTATTTCGATTCATGAGGTCGGTGAATTCGAGGGCCAGCCTTTCCTGTGCATGCAGTTTATCGAAGGTGGAAATCTGCATGATCGACTGCGCAAAGGTCCCCTGACGCCCGACGCTGCGGCCAGGCTGGTGCAGACGATCGCCATGGCTGTGCATTATGCGCACCAACGCGGTATCTTGCACCGCGATCTAAAACCCGCCAATGTTTTGTTGGATACCGACGGCAGGCCTTTTGTCACCGACTTTGGCCTGGCCAAACAGATGGGCAACAGTGTCGAGTTAACTCGCAGCGGTGCCATTATTGGTACTCCGGGTTACATGGCACCCGAACAAGCGATGGGGCAGGTGAAATCGATTACGGTGGCTGCCGATGTTTATGGCTTGGGCGCTATTCTCTATGCGACGTTGACTGGCGAGGCGCCATTTAAAGGCGACAGTGATCTGATTACGCTCCGGCGCGTGATCGAAGAGCCACCGGTTAGCCCGCGCACCAAACGCATCGATGTCGATCGCAACTTGGAAACCGTCTGCCTGAAATGTCTCGAGAAGACGCCCGGTGACCGCTACGCTTCGGCCAAGCACTTGGCCGATGACCTGGCACGTTATTTGCGCGGTGAACCGGTAACGGCGCGACCGATCAGTCGTTTCGAACAGCGCTGGCGCTGGTGTCTGCGAAACCCAGTGGTGGCCACGCTCTCGATCTCGGCCATCATGTTGATCATCGCCGTCGTATTGATGTCGCTGGGGTTTGCCTGGCGCGAAACGATGGCCAGGTTGACAGCTGAAAGTGCGCGCATGCGCGAAGTGGCCATGCGCGAGTCGATTAGTCGGGAGCGATTGAACGCTGAAGCACAAGGTGCGGCTGCGCAATTGGCACTAGGCGAACTCTATACAACCAACGGGCTGTGGGCAGCTCGTATGAATCTATACGGCGAATCGCTTTTGTGGTTGGCGCAGGCGGCTGATCATCTGGGCGACAACAGCCAATTTGCGCCGGCCAGCCAGACACGCTGCTTGAGCTGGTTGCCGCATTGTCCAGTGCCGATCGCTGCGCTCAAGCTACCCAAATTAAGTCCCAAAACCGTTTCAGGTGATTGGCCGATCTGGGGGCTATCGACATCACACGATGAAGTCATGTTCATGACAGACAACGATTTTGGCATCTGGCGTTTTGACATCGACGAAATTTGGCGACCAGCCGGGCAAGAATTGCAGGTGACGGCTGCGGTGTGGAGTGAGGATGGCTCTAGTTTGGCGCTGGGTGATGTTGATGGCAAAGTAAGCATCTTGGATGCTGCCACAAAATCAGCGCGGGCCAGTGCTGAACTGGCCAGCTCGATCGCCTGCTTGAGCTACTCGCATTCAGGGAAGTGGTTAGCCGCAGTGGCTGGTAAACAACTGTCGCTGCTACATGCCCTAAATGGTCGCCCCAGTTCCTTCACTTGGTCTCTAGCCGACGAGGGAACGCGGGTTATCTTTGCCGAAGATGATTCAAAAATCGCGGTGGTCACGCGCGATCATCAAGTGAGTGTGTTTCATTTAGATGACCAGTCAACCGAGGTCAGCCCACAACCTGTGTTTCAATTCCGCTTCGCGGCCCCAGACCCACAAGTTGCTGCCAAGCTTTCCCTGCCGGAATTTTCGGCCGATGGCACGAAGATCATCGTGCCCACCCAACCCTATCGCGCGCAAGTGTTTGACTTAAGTAGCGGCCAGCCATTTGCGGCTCCGCTGGTCATTGGCACTGTGCACTCCTTTGCCATGTCTGACAATAAAACCTACTGTGTGGCTGGCGGCGATAATTACGCCCGCGTGCAGACCATACTCTGGGCCAGCAATGGACCTCAATTTGTCCGCCATCACAATCGCTTGACTCATCAAGATGCCGTGACCCGCGTTGCCTTTGGTGGTCAAGACTTGATCGCGACGGCCGGTTCCGATCAAGTCGTGCACTTGTGGAATATCGGACAAGAACGAAGCCCGGGAAGTTTGCATAACGATGCTGACATTCCGCTGGCTACGCTCCAACATACAGATCAAATTGCCGGTATTCTTTTTCCGCAGCACAGCCATCAATTGGTGACCGTTCAATATGACGGTTTGGTACGAGTTTTTGAGCTGCCCGACTTTCGTGCACCAGGCTACGTCATGCAAAGCACGCCCGGTGGTTCAGTCATTAAATTGGTCGATGCAGATCGAATGCTCATGGCCGGCACGACACACGCAAAATGCAATGCGATCAACGCCAGCTTGCGACGTATCAAGGACGGCGTCGTCATTGCTGAAACACCCTTGCATGGGCTGAGAGAACGCGGACATCTGCTCGACGCCGTTGTAACCGACGATCAGACGGGACTAATCTCGTTACATGCCAATCCTGCTCGTAGCGGTGGGACGATGTTGACCAAGGATCGATCGGCCGGAAGCATCGTGGTCTGGGACTTTTTGGCCGGCGTGCTCAAAGCTCCGCCGATCTATTTGCCAGCCGAACCCAGATCGGTTGCCTTGCATCCTAACGGTAAGTCGGCAGCCGTGCTAACAGTTGATCAATGTGTATACCTCGTCGACGTCCAAGATGGAACCATCATGGATACTTTGGTACCCGCAGATAAACCAGCGAAACTCGACTTTCGTTCCGGACTGATGCCCAGCCAACTGTTTAATGGTCAATTGCTGTTTGACGCTGATGGTACGATCTTGATCGCTTGGGGAATTGGAACTGGGTTCCATGCCTGGGATGTGGCCACGAAACGTCCCAAGTTTGCGACCGAGCTGGCGCGCGACTGGCGCATAAACAAGCTGGCTCTGTCCAGTGACGGAAGACGGTTGGCCATCGCCATTGAGAAGTTGAATCAGGTCGTGTTGATCGACGCCCAAACGGGACAAGTGGTGCGCACGATCGATCATAGCGCCAACGTCGATTCCGTGGCTTTCTCGTCAACAGGCAAAGAGATTGTTACCGCATGTTCCGACGGGCGCGCCCGCATATTTGATGTCGATACGGGTAGTCGTCTGATGACCGACCTGGTGCATACCAAAGCCGTCCTGGACGCGACCTTCTCTCTCAACGGCGCTTGGGTGGCGACGCTGACGTCCGATAGGCGCGTCTATGTTTGGAATCGGGCGGATGGACAATGGGCATTGAAGCCTACCTTTGTCGCGGATGGCACACGTCAACTTTTGTTCAGTCAGGATTCGCAGTACATCATGACCATGGGCAATGGCCGGCGCTTACAAGTTTTGGACCTGACGCCGTTTGGAGACTTTGAGGCCTTGAGCCTGCCGCGCGTGAGGCAGCTGGGAGAACTCCTGACGTCGAAATCTATCGGCGAAGGCGGCATCGTCAGCCTAACCAGCGCAGAGTGGATGGAACGCTGGCAGTTGTTTAAGGCATCTGGCCAATAAAAACCTCCCAGCGAACCCACTAGTTTATAAGAAAGCTAGCCAAGGCTGAGGCGAGATCAGGTCAGCCACGGCCAAACAGCCCTATCGCCGTAGTCTTTGATAGCTTTCTTGTAAACTATCTGCATGGTCTCGGAAAACGATCGGTCGATTCTCAGATCACTATGCCCCCACTATGGCTGTGAAGTAGTGATAATTTATATTTCCGTTTCCCCCGGTGATAAAGCTTGTATCCAGATTTCGGCAGTGATATACCATCCTTTAGCGGCTTATGCCGATTTGAGAGATACTAATATCTTGTTCGTCGAAATAGACTGATGCGAAGAAAGTACTCCCTGCGATCATTGCTCGTTTGCGTGACGATCGTCGCGATTCACATTGCCGTCACAAGAGCTTTCTTGCTGATCGGCGATGAAGTGCTCGAATACCGAGGGGTTCCGCTCGTGTTTCTTGTACTTGCAGTCTTACCCGCCATTGACCTTGCTGCCTATCTAGCCCTGGCTCAACGAACGCCGATTTCTGATTTCTTTACGCTATCCATTTTCGCAGCCAAAGAACCCAAGACCGCATGTGTCGGCCTCAGCAACATAGTTTCCGTCGCATGCTCGGCTTCGCTTGCTCTGGTATTGCTTGCGTTTCTATTGTTTCCAGATATGACGGACATGGTTATTCGAGTTTCAGGGATACCTCTCGAGAGGCTTTGCACCATCTTCGACCCCGAAAGAAGTTTCCTTTTTGAAGTTGTCGGTATCGTGTGGTACTCAGCGATCATCGGCGCACTTTGGGTTTGCATATTTGCAGGCTTCTTCATGTCCGTACTTAAAGTTTGCTTTGCAATACATCTTCGCCAATCTGGTAATCTTGGATACGAGCGATGCTCGCGAATTTCTTTTGCCGACGCATTGCCTAGACAAGAATCGACGAACCAGGCGATGGACCGAAGTCGCGGGTAAAGCGTTTTGAAATGGAAACCACATTGCCGCGACTCGGTCATCGCGGACGTTCGACCTGCCTCGAAGAAGATTCGTGGCTTTTCGGCTCTGGACTTAGCCACGGATTACATGGATTTACGCTGGCCGTGTTCAGGCATTATTCGCGTTTATCTCAAGCGGCAAGCGAATGGCGGCAAGCGAATAGACGATCTGTCCAAATGGTACTCTTCTTTCACTGACCCTTGATTCGTTTGCCCACATTCGCTTGCCATCATACCGCAGACTTGCAACTGGTCTGGCAATGGAAGATCATACGGTACGGTCGGGTCGAACCAGGGCATGAACGCCAGCCCTCAAAACAGTTGATGCGTAAAGTATTACCAATTCCTTCGGACGGCGTTATGCCGGTCGTTCGTCGACGGATCTACCCATGAGACTTACTCCTTTTCTTGTTCTTGCCCTGCTCACGAGTGCGATCGTGGCAACGCAAGTTATCGGTCAAGCACAATTCAAATCACCTCATGAAAGACAACGACTCGACAGTTTGATTGAGTCGTTGTGTTCGCGACATCCAGCACCGTCTCCCAAAAGAATGGTGCCAATGCGGGAGGAAAAGGCCGTATGGAAGGCTGTTGACGAGCTTATGTCTTTGGGACCCAAAGCGTTTCCAGCATTGATTGATCACTTCGAAGATGAGCGTTACTCCTATACCGAAGACAACACGACTGGTGAGCGAATCGCCGGACCAAGTGTTAATCGGACGGTTGGGTACCTTTGTTTTCACATAGTCACCGCCCAGGTACAAAAATATGTATCGTGGGACGAGCCCGACCCAAGGGATTCCCCAGGATACTACTCCACAGTTGTTCCTTGGGTTAAGAAGGATGCGGTGGAGTGGATCAAGGGCCGCGTTGACAAACCCCTGTGGGAGTTGCAAAAAGAAAACCTGAGCTTTGTTATCGAGCAAAACGAAAAGCTGTTGAAAGACTTCGAGAAAGACTCGCGCGAAGAGAAGTTGTGTAAAGAGGCAATCAAGAAAAATACGGAACTAATTGCACAACTCAAGCGAACCCAAAAGCCTCTTCCGTCACGTAATCCTCGCCCAAGGTTTGAACGGTGACGACGAACCTAGCGTTGGACGCGTGGCCGCCGATCGCGTCGTTCCTGAAGTCAATGTTGATTGGCGGCGGCCCGGTCAACGCCGCCGTTCGTTGGAATCAATGATGTGAAACTACTGCGTCATCCTACCGTCATTGAATCGCTTACAATCGCCGGAGTGGTTGTTGTCCTTTGTGGGCTACTACTCTCCGACTCAGCAACAATGGCACGTTGGAGACTGGAAATTCGCGCACGCAATTTCAAGCCAACAGGCGATGTCGAACTGTCCGATGAATCAATCGTCGCGGCGGATTCACAAGTTGCAGGAACCTGGATGTGTCGACATCGACTAAATCGATCTTCGTTCACTTTCTTGCCGCGTAACGACGGCCAACTCGATGTAAACTTTAGCACCAGCGGTTGTTTGGGTGGTTGCAATCTTGCGAGGATCGCATCGTTGGATGCTGGTGTGATACATTTGATTTCGGCTGTCTCAGAATACCTCCCTCGGACTTATGATAGACTTTATGTGATTCGCATCGACGGTACCGAGTACCTGCTCCCCGCAGAGATGCTCTCCGATTTTGAGCGAGAACTAAACTCCGGTTCCGATAGTT
>JADLDX010000871.1 GCA_020846515.1 Pirellulaceae bacterium | reverse complement strand
GAAACTGTCGTGTTGTGGCGGGGCATCGACGATGAACATCTTGGCCAACTCCGTGTTGGCCGTCAGTTCCATTTTGGCGTTGCCACCACCCGCGTTGGTATGGCAGTGCGCGCAGTTGGATTGCAGATAGGCACGCACCCGCGCTTCGAGCGGTTGCGTTGAATCAGCTGGATCGGCCAGTTGTTTATAGCTGCTCAGCGGTTTAGGCAAATTGCCCGCCACGATATCTTCCGGCTTTTGCCCTGCGATCTTCAACAGGCCGATATGCGATAACGTGCGCAGTTGATTGTCAGACACATCGCCATAGTCATGATTGCGATTCATCTGCGCGGTGGAGAGACCAAGCACATAATTGGCCGCTCGCGAATGACAGACCATGCATTCAGTGCGACTGGGGTAGCGCCAAACCTGGTCCGTCATCTTGGCTGCTTCGCCCGAGTGACTGACTTGATAGGTGCGATCTTGGCCCGCTGCCTGCACCAACTCGGCTTCGGTTTGATCATCGTTCCAAGCGTACGAATAACCAAACCACTCTTTTTCGACCTTGACCATGATGCGCGTTTCAATGCGCTGCTGGACTATCGACTGTTTGTCCTTGGACAACAACGGTAGCGTAAAGGTCTTCACCAAGACACTTTCTGCAGGAAAGTTCCATCCCCAATTGTCGGTGAAGTCAACTTGTTTGTCAGTGGGCACCGCCATCCAGCGGCTTTTGCCAGCCCCATCCGACCACAACGGCGCTTGCACGGAATAGGGTATTAGCCCATCGGCTGGAATGCCCTTCACCATATCCGCATACAGGCCCGTTTCGCTCAGTCGAGTAGGAAACGGCGGTGCAGAACTTTGCGGCGGTTGTGGTTCGAGATGATACAGACCACCTTCATGATCGACGACGACAACTTCGCCGCGTGAATCAGCTCCAAAGCCAGTGATCTGCAAAGTCGAGCGCGCGATGTGCTTGTGCCATAAAACTTGCCTGCCATCATGTCGCACAGCCCACATGTTGCCGGTCGAATAATCGCCGTATATATAGGCGCCGACCAGGTCTGGGTATCGCTGACCACGATAGACAATTCCGCCGGTCAGCGAGCGAGCTTCAGAATGCGGATGCTCGACCGTCGGTGGCGTGATGGGCGCGGGCCCTTGCTTACGAGCGGTTTGAAAGGGATGGCTGCCTTCGGTGATGCTCCAACCATAATTTTCGCCTTTGCGTATCAGATGCGCCGTTTCCCATAGATCCTGGCCATTATTGCCAACCCACAATTGATCCGACTGCTTGTCATAGGTTACGCGCCAAGGATTGCGCAGACCAAAGGCCCAAATCTCCGGTCGAGCTCCCGGTGTGCTGATGAATGGATTGTCTGTCGGCACGCTATAAGGCTGATCACCGCTGGGTTGATCTACATTGATGCGAATCATCGCGCCATTGATGTTCTTCAGGTCCTGACCGGTCAAATTGGTATCGGAGTCGGATGTTCCATCGCCCGCCGATACGTATAACATGCCGTCGTTACCGAAGGCCAAGTCACCACCGTTGTGACCGTTGGATGACCATTCGATCATCAACTTTCGTGAATCTTCGACGAGGGTAAAAGGCGGCTTGGTATCAAGCGTCACGCGAAAGACTCGCGTCGCCTTCTCCGCCAACTTTTCGGACTGGCCATTGCAACCGATGTACAGATAACCGTTTTCGGAGAACTTCGGATGAAAGGCTAGTCCATAAATGATGTCGGTTTGTTCGATCAGCAGTTGCGGCTCTTGCATGGTTGGTTCGTCTTTAAAGGCGAACACACGCGCGGGTCCTCCGTAATCAGCGTTGTGGTTGGTCACCCACATCCAATCGCTGCCAGGAAAAGTGCCGATCGAGAGCAAGCCTTTCTTTTCGAATTTCGGATAAGCACGAACGACGCGATAAGGCGGCAAGGGATCGGGAAAGCCGAGCAGAGTCGTGTTCTTCCAAGCGGGCCGCTGGTCGATTCCAAAAGCGGGCTCAATGGCCCTGGCAATATTAAGTGGCGAAAGTGAGAGTAGTCCCACAAGTAGGAGGCTCATGCCACCACCGATCGGCCGAGAGACTTTACAAATTGCCATGGCACCGCGCTTTCAGCGATATAGTGAGTTTTAACCCATTGGAATTCAGGACATATTCTAAGCCATGGCGCCTGGGATTGTCACTCTTCTGTTTGATGGCTTGGATCGTAGCTTGGGCAATCTTGCCCGAGTTGAAATTGAGATGACGGGTAAGAGTGCCCATCGAACGATCTTTGCCAGATTAACTGACTGAAGTTTTCACGGGCCTCTGCAGACGAGCACAAGCGGACCAAACCACAACCAAAACTCAACCAAAACTCAATCGGCCCTGCACTTTGGCTTGGCGCAGGTCCGCAATGGCGTGCGACGGGCTACCTTGCTCAGTCCGTGGATGGCATTTAAAATCACCTCCACGACTCACACCGCTCTCTCCACATCCATTGGTTGTTACCAAGGAAGTTCACGCTATGAGATTACGCCAACTGCTTCAGACCCCCTGCCTGATTCTGGCCAGCCTCGTTTTCCTGACCGGTTGTGAAACCTCGGCGAACAAAGGTGGCGATGCAGGCGCGTCGGCTGGCGGTTCAGCGGGGGGGCCGGTCAAACGTATCGTCCTGCTCAATAACACGGACTCGCCGTTTTGGGACGCAGCTCGAGCCGGCATCGCGAAAGCCGCTGAAGATCTCAAGCTGGCCGAAAAGGGCTTTTCAGCAGGCATGGATTCCAATGACGGCACCGAACAGGGACAGATCGATCGCCTACGCCAATACGGAACGCAAAGCGATATTTTTGCGGTGATCATATCGCCGCTTTCGGCCAGCAATGCAGCCATCGCCGACGAACTCAAGAAGCTGAAAGAGAAAGGGGTCATCATCGGTTGCTTCGACAGCGACCTGGATCCCAAGTTCCAATCCATTCGAGAGTTTTATGTCGGCACCAATAACATTCGCGGTGGCGAGGTATTGGGTACGGCAGCCAAGAATATCAAACCTGCTGGTGGTGAGTACGTGCAATTTGTCGGCACCGACTCGCAACAGAATGCAATCGAACGCATGAATGGATTTACCTCAGCCGCGGGAGACAAGTTCACGGAGAAAGATCGTCGCTTGGATGATGCCGATCGACCGCGTGCTCGCGACAACGTCCGCGACGTGATCGACAAGTATCCCAATCTGTCGGTGCTGGTGGGTATTTGGTCGTACAACGCTCCGGCCATCGTGGATGTGGTCAAAGAAAAGAAAGCCCGTGACCGATTCACCATTGTGACGTTCGATGCGGAACAATTAGCCATCCAACAAATGGGCGACGGTTTGATCGATGCCATGGTCGTGCAAAATCCGTTCGGCATGGGCTACGAATCGGTGCGCTATGCGTTGGCCAAAGGCACTAGCGATAGCGAGACCGTGCAGAAGATGTTTCCGAAAATGGGACAACCTGGCGGTGACATACTCGATACGGGTCTGAAAGTGGTAGCCCCCGATTCGGGCTCGCCTCTGAAGAAAGAGATTTTTGAAAGTTTTGGCAGCAGCGTTGAGTTCTTAGGATATACCGAATTCAAGGACTGGTTGAAGAAGTACAACCTGACCAGTTCATGAACGCCCAATCCGCCAATCCATTTCAGCGATTGTGGTCATCTGTCGAGTTCAAATTGATCCTGGCCTGGTTGCTGGTGGTCGTGTTGACCGCGCTGCTTGACCAAGGTCATACCTATTGGAATAACCCAGCCAGTTCGGCTGAGATGATCATACGCAGTACGGTGTTGCTGGGCTTTTTTGCCTTAGGCAGTGCGGTGATCATTATTTCCGGTGGCATTGATCTATCCAGCGGATCAGTGATCGCCATGAGCGCCACCGTGTTTGGCACGTTGCTCATGTTCTGTTCGCCCGAAGGCTTTCGCTCGGGCGAAATTCCGGCGTGGGCGGTTATCGTCTCGATCGCTGGTACGTTGCTGGCCGGTGCGGCCGTCGGCACGCTGCATGCCTGGCTTATCACCTGCGTAGGCTTGCCGCCCTTTATTGCCACACTGGCCACGCTGGTAGGACTGCGCAGCTTTAGCCGCGGACTAACCTTGGCGGTGACCAACAACAAGACTCAAATCGACTTCACCAACGAAGCCCTACGCAACACGCTGAAAGATGTGACCAACATCTCTATCGTGTTTGTGATATTTGCCCTGGCGGTCTGGTTTCTGATGAGCCGTACGGTGCTGGGGCGTCATTTGCATGCGATGGGAGGTAATGAGCAAGCCGCTCGGCTCAGCGGTATTAACACGGATCGATTAAAGTGGTTTGCTTACGTGCTCGGTTCAGTTTCCGCATCGATGGTCGGCATCATTTATTTTGCCGATTCGGCATCTGCGAAACCCGACAACCTTGGCCGAGGCTATGAATTAAATGCGATTGCGGCTTCGGTCATCGGCGGCTGTTCCCTGCAGGGTGGCGTAGGCACTATCCCAGGTACGATCCTGGGTTGCCTGTTCTTACGCACGGTCATCGATGCCGTCAACAAGATCGTGGGAACCGGAGCCGATGTATACGAAGGTATGATCGTGGGTATCGTCGTCGTCCTGGCCGTAACCTTCAGCCAGCGTATCGGCCGGTTCCAGCGTTACTTCTTCATCAGCCCCATTGGCCGTACGGCGATCCCGATTCTTGGCTTGCTGGCCGGTGTCAGCTTTATGCTGTTCTTTCGTACCAAGCCTTGGTACGACAACGTATACGCATTGGAAGCTGGCATCGCGGTGATCGCCCTGCTATCGCTGCGATGGGGGCTGGAACGCAGATGGCAACGCGCGGCGTAACGCCGGCGAAAATGGGGTCAGACCCCTTTTTCGGAGAGGTTCAAGCATAAAGGCTTCATGCAGTTGGCGACGGAACCGATTATTTCAATTCGCAGCATCGGCAAACAATTCGGTGCCGTGCAAGCGCTAGACGATGTCAGCTTTGATATCGCCCCAGGCGAACTGCATGCGGTCATGGGCGAAAACGGAGCGGGCAAAAGTACGCTCATGAAAATCCTGTCCGGCGTGCAAGGCGATTATGCCGGCGAACTGTGGGTCAAAGGGCAATTGGTACGCTTCAGCGGCACGCGCGATGCCGAGGCCATGGGCATCAGTATCATTCACCAAGAGCTGAACATGGTGGAACAGCTGACGGTGGCCGCCAACATTTTCTTAGGGCGCGAAATTGCGGGCTGGGCAGGCTTGAAACAATCCGAGATGAATCTTCAAGCCAGGCAGTTGCTTTCTGAGTTGGAATCCAATATTTCGCCCCGCGCTTTGGTCGGTTCTCTACGCGTTGGCGATCAGCAACTGGTGGAGATCGCCAAGGCGCTATCGCGCCGCGCTGAAATCTTGATCATGGATGAACCGACCAGCGCTCTAACTGAGACGGAAGTTGCTCGACTGTATCGCGTGATTGATCGACTACGTCAGCGTGGAGTCACGATCATCTATATTTCCCACAAGATGGACGAAGTCTTTCGCCTGGCAGACCGAATCACCGTACTGCGCGACGGCCGATTCGTGCAAACCTTGCACAAGTCCGACACATCGGCGCGACAAATCGCTCACTTGATGGTCGGCCGCGATATCGAACCATCGGTGCGCCATCAGTTGCCGGCCGGCGCGCCTGTCGTCTTGGAGGTCAAGAACCTGTCCTTGCCTTGGCCAGGACATTCGCGAGGCTGGCGATTGAGAAACGTCAGCTTACAACTGCATCGAGGTGAAGTCTTGGGTATTGCCGGACTGATGGGGGCCGGACGTACCGAGTTGCTTGAATGCCTCTTCGGCGCCAGCAGCCTGCAACCTCAAGGGAATATCCTTATCGAAGGTCGTCAGCATGCCTTCACTCATCCCTCCCAAGCCATGCAATCAGGCATTGCTATGGTGACCGAGGATCGAAAGCGTTTGGGTTTGTTCCTGCATCAAACGGTGCGCGATAACATCACCGTTTGCTCGTTACAGGAAGCGTCGCAGTGGGGCGTGGTCAATCGCACTCAAGAATATCAAGCGGCCAACGCTCAAATCAAATCTCTGCACATCAAAACGGCTGGGCCCGAGGCAGCCATCACCAGCCTCAGTGGCGGTAATCAACAAAAATGCATCATCGGTCGCTGCATGTTGACCCGCCCCAAGATCTTGTTATTGGATGATCCCACCCGCGGCGTGGACATCGGCGCCAAAGCCGAACTCTATCGCTTGATGGAACAACTGGCAGCCGAAGGCGTAGCTATCTTAGTGACCTCGTCGGAGTTGCCAGAGTTGCTGACCGTTAGCGACCGCATCATCGTGTTGAGCGAAGGTGAGGTCACAGGACACTTCAATCGCGACGAAGCGACCGAGCAAAAGATTATGGAAGCCGCCACCAGGCAACTGCCCGCGTGAGATTCAAGGGCCACGCATACTCATGGCAGCCCAGGCTCAACCTCGCCCACCGGGACGAGGTTCTTGATTCCGGCTATTACTTGATATGTAAACTATTTCGCCAGAGATCCACCCGTCTGCGTGGGCCTGTAAGATACCTCTTCATAGTTTGTTGAGTGTCGAAGTGCCTCACTTTGTCGTCGATCGGGAGAGTTGCTCAATAACTTGGCAGCGGTCTCCAACTCCTCAGCGCTGAAGAATTTGACGTCGCCTGTGTATTTGGAATGCACACGATCTTTGGCGGCCAGTTCTCCCCACGACAAGCCATCGGTCACGTGCCACGCCGCGGCTTGGGCCACATTCTGAGTGATTCGGTTTTGGGCCAACAAGCGACAGACCTCAGCAATGCGCGGATCCTGATTGCCGAATTGATCCAACGGTACGATGCGATACTTGATCTTCGATGTTGGATCAGGCTTGCCATGCTCAAGGCAAACCGTTTGTGCCATCACTTTGCCCACGCGACCCGGCGCAACGCGAAACGCACCCTGGCCACGGTTACCGAACGCGTTGCCAAACGCATTACCGAACTGATTGCCCACTCCATTACCATTGCCTAAGACGCCTTGATTGGCACCTCCACCATTAAAACCACCGCCCAATCCCTGCGAACCACCACCGCCTTGCCCAAACTGACCGCCGCCCACACCGAGCCCCTGCCCGCCCGGAAAACCTCCGCCTGGGAAACCACCTCCTGGTAACCCTCCACCAGGAAAGCCGCCTCCTGGTAAACCACCGCCAGGGAAACCACCGCCAGGAGGTGCGAACTGGGCCAGCACCGGCACAGCGGCGAAGGTTGGCGGTAACTTAATGCTCAGCAACTCGTTGGATTTGTTATGAACACGCAAATAGACCTTACGTGCCGATGGGGCGATCAACTCTGTCTCGATATCACCTGACTCCATAGCCGCGAACAACTCGACCTGGCGTTCTTTAGTCAAATCGCCAGCTTGGGCGACGCGACCGATCCCACTAACCATCAACAGACTGCCGATCAATAAATTGCCGATGGGCAACCTGGGCAACCAGCCGCTGCCGGTGCGAAGCAAAGACATGAACATATGCGAATCCTCTATCGTGTTTGGGCGAAACCTCGCGAGCAGTGCGGAACAGGCAGCGGGGCCTATTTGCAATCGCGATGCCAACGCTGAGCACACGAGCAAGAAATTCGCGGCTGGGGCACATTCATCAACTAAAAACTGGGGCTAGTTTCGATGCCGGCAGTGTGGCCCCGATCTTCTCCGGGACTGGTCCGAAAGGTAAGGTTCAACGACCCACACAAACACCTTCTGCCGATCCGTTTTTATGCGGGATTCCCAATGAAAGTAGCTGATAGGCTCACCGCAGGCTCACGGTGTTCTATGCTCGTTTTTGGGAATAACCCTGCTGCGCATGCAAGAAATTGGCGAACGCTCATTCGACTTTAAAACCGGAGTGAATTAGCACAACAAATTTCGAGTGCCGTTGCTCGAGTTCTTTTTGCTCACATGCTTTAAACGACAGAAGTGCGTAGGATATTGCTACACATCTACCGCTAGTTGCGGCGATAACATGTACGAATTTGCAACTCGCTGCTCGCTTCAGCCCACAATGCGGCGCACGATGGTGCGATTGCCTTCGCGTTTGATAACTTCCACCGCGGTACCGGGATCCAGGAAATCCCCCTCAGTCACCACATCGACCATGTGACCGCCAAAACGCACTTTACCGGCGGGGCGCAGCACGGAGTCGGCTATGCCTTGTTCGCCAACCTGTGGCTGAAACGGTCCGTCGCCTGGTTGACTGGCCAACGATGTTGCCGCGATGCCTTGATTCACTTCGCCCTCAGGTGTCTGCAAACGCAGCCTGCCCAAACCCGGTATCCAGTCAAAGTAGGTTATTTGCACGACTAGAGCGATCAGCACGACAGCCATTGCCCCGAGGACCATCAGCAAGTTATCGCGTAAGGTGGACCACTGCACGGATGTTTGCGGCAAGACGAAGTCCTGGCTGGCCATGACCAACGACAGTACCACCATAACCACGCCGGTCAAACCGAAAATACCGACGCCCGGCAATATGAATATCTCCACGCCCAAGCAGCCAATGCCTAGTGCAAAGAGCATGACCTCCAGCCAACCTGAAGTACCGCCTAGGGCATGACTCCAAAAGAACAGGCCGAAGCAGAT
>JADLDX010000870.1 GCA_020846515.1 Pirellulaceae bacterium | reverse complement strand
GGGCTGATAACCGTGGGCTAGCGCCCTGCGGCTGATTCGAAAACCGCGGCTAACGCCGTGCGGCTGATCCGAAAACCGTGGGCTAGCGCCGTGCGGCTGATCCGAAAACCGTGGGCTAACGCCGTGCGGCTGATCCGAAAACCGTGGGCCTGCGCCGTGCGGCTGATTCAAAAACCGCGGCTAACGCCGTGCGGCTGATCAGCAGCAAGTGCGAGAGCGTCCGGTTTAGCCCGACCAAAGACCGACGCCTTCCGGGCAGGTCACCGTAGCCGGTTCGACTTCACCAAGCCGACAAGTCTACCAATTCAGAGACTTCCTTCTAATCGCGCCATCGAGCAGGTCTGTGAAGTCTTACGACAAGAATTCGCCATCCAAATCCTACAGCCGTTATTCGCGAGTTGATCGTCTGTCGAAACAAATTGAACATAGATGTGAACTCCTGCTCTGGAAACTCAGGATTTTGGCGAAATGAAGAGATATCTTCAATTCTGGATGGGGACCACAATGGGATCCCTAATGCTGGCAGGCTGCGCCTCCACCCAACCGGTGCCCCAACAGTCCCCGGCAATCGCTGCCCATTCCCAGACTCAACCGATTTTCCCCATAACTGAAACTGAACAACTTGTTCAACCCATTTCGCACGTCTCGACAGATGCACCCGCCACGAGTGAAAGCACTCCTACTGCGGATGCGGCGATCCCCACCGCCATCGTCGCTGTAGCCTCTTCAGTACAGTTAGTACCCAATGAGCCCATAAGCGCCAATCCTATAAGCGCCGATTCCATAAGCGCATCTGAGTCGGCCACTGCACAGACTGCCGCGTCTGCCATGCCGATTAATCTTCCGACCGCGCTGGCCATGATCGGAGGCCAACATCCGGTGGTTGGCTTTGCGCAATGGCGCGTGCAAGAAGCCTACGCCCAGCTCGACCGCGCCAAGGTCATGTGGCTGCCCAGCATCCAATCAGGCTTTAACTACCGTCGTCGCGATGGCAACTATCAAGCGGTCGATGGCACAATTGTAGATATCGATTTGAATTCGATGAACTACGGACTTGGTGCTGGGGCAGTGGCGGCTGGATCTCCTACGCGGCCTGGCGTGGTTGCTCAGTTTCATCTGGCCGACGCCATCTTTTTGCCTAAGGCCGCAGAGAAAACAGCCTGGGCCCGGGGACATGCGGCAGCAGCCACGCTGAATCAACAGTTGCTCAATGGTGCCATCGCTTACATCGATCTGCTCGAAGCCTACCAGGATCAAGAGATCATTGCAGAAGCAGTAAAGCGCACTTCGGAACTGGTAACGCTGACTAAAGATTATGCTGAAGCTGGCGAGGGTCTTCAGTCCGATGCGGACCGCTCGGCAACCGAGCTGACAATCTTACAGACTCGTCAGTTAGCAGTTCGCGAAAGGCAACTAGTCGCCTCAACTCGTCTGGCACGCGTCCTGAGCATCCCCATGACGTCCACGATGCTTCCGCAGGACTCCGTCGCCGTACCGATTGATTTATTTCCTCAAGCAGCGGATGAGGCCACGCTCATTGCCACCGGACTGGCAACCCGTCCTGAGTTAAAGGAATCGCAGGCCTTGGTGTCGGCAGCCTGTGAAGCTTACAAACGCGAAAAGTTCGCTCCGTTTGTTCCCAGCGTCTTGCTTGGCTTCAGCACGACCAGCTTCGGCGGTGGATTGAGTAACAATATGGACGACTTCGCTGGACGGTACGATATCGATGCCCTGATGGTTTGGGAAACGCGCAATCTTGGCTTCGGCGAACGTGCGGCTCGCCGGGAAAGGAACTCTCAAGTTCAACAGGCGAACTTTGCCCAGTTAAGGATAATGGATCAAGTCGCGCAAGAAGTGGCTGAGGCAAACGTACAGGTCAGCATTCGAAAGCAACAAGTCGAACTGGCTCAAACTGCCATTGAAAGTGCGCGCGATTCCTACCAACGCAACTTCGACCGCATACGCGACGGACAAGGTCTGCCCATCGAAGTCTTGCAAGCGATACAGGCCCTCGAAACCGCTCAACGCACTTACATGCGGGCTGTTGTTGACTACAACCGTGCCCAGCTCCAGTTGCAATGGGCACTAGGCTGGCCAGTTCATTCGTAACAAGTAATGGCGGTAACATGCCAGGCTGTCATCCGGTTGCTTGAACAACGCAACGCTGATTCCGGGCTACAATCATCCGATACTACGAGCTTTAACAATCCAGTCATGCGACGATACACCAAAGAACTCGCCATGTTGCTGGCAGCCGTCGGACTGCTGCTGCTGGGCATCTATTGGTTGAGTCCGCCGCGAGTGCCGCGTACCCCACCGCTAAAAATGACGGCTGGTGATGCGACTGGCCTGAGACACAAGTTGGCGCTAGAACTAGCCAAGGAAGTCCAGCGTCATGGCATTACCATCGACGTACAACCAACCAATGGTTCAGAGGCGGCCATCGAGGGCCTGCGAAACGGTGATTTCGATTTGGCATTTGTTCAAGGCGGGTTAGCCTCCGAGAATATGCCTGAAGTTCGTCAATTGACTGCCATGCATATCGAACCGCTGCATTTGCTGGTCAAGTCTCGCCTTTTTGAACGCATCGAACAAGCTGGCCTCCGTGAATTAGGAGGATGCACGGTAAACCTAGGGCCGGTGGGCAGCGGTACCCAAATCTTGGCGACGGCGGTGCTCAAATTCACGGGACTCCATGCGGCAACGACGACGAGCAGCTTAAACGAATCGAAGGCGGTTGACCTATCATCAACACTTGATATGTCAACTAATTCAGCCAGTCAGATTTATCAGCCTGTAGCGATGAGTTATCAGGAGTTAATGTCGAGCACGGCAGAAGATTTGCCCGATGCCATCTTCACGGTTTCAACCCTACCTTCGCCTTTGGCAGACTTTTTAATAGAAACCAGGGATTATCGCTTAGTCCCTTTACCCTTCGGCGAAGCCTTGTCTCTGGAAGCCTTCCTCCAGTTAGGCGAACCGTTATCTGTGGGCTC
>JADLDX010000869.1 GCA_020846515.1 Pirellulaceae bacterium | reverse complement strand
TGGCGCCAGGAGATGATCGCCGAGACGAGCAAGCAGAAGAGAGTGAAGTAGGCCGTAACAAGTGAAGTAGTGAAGTAGGCCGTAACAAGCCGCTAGGCGCAGTTACGGCAATGCCCGTGGCATTGTGCCGACTGGTGAGGAGACACCGAACTGTTACGTCACGCCGCCGGAACCGCGCCTAGCGGCTTGTTCCGGCCTACAGGCTGTTCACAGCCAGCGGCCGCGAAGTGCGGCTGGCCAAATGCCGCCTGCTCATTCTGGCAGCCAAGCAAGGCCCCGTGGTTATCGAGAGCAGCGGTACCAGCTACGAAGCCGCTCCGCTTCATGAGCAGACTCAAGAGATGATGACCGAAAAACGCGCAGCGGAGGACCCAAGCGCGAATGATGAGGCCATCATCGATGAGCAGGCGACGGAAGAAAGCGCAGTCGCATACCACGTGACAGCATTCCGCTGAATCTATTCGTTTTTCGGCGGCGTGGCTCGCGGTTCTCTACTTCTTTATTGTTTACGCATCACTCATTGCTGGAATAGCGAGTTTCGAAACTCGAATGCAAGAACTGAAGGCCGAAGGCACGGCGGGCATGGACGACCGCCGGAATGACGGCCGCGGCGCACGAAGGCGCAGGGCTTGGAAGGGGACTGCGCAAACGAATCTCTACTATCACAGCCTGCCATGGTATACTTGGGTAAAGGACCAACGCGATGATTGAAATCAAATTTACTGGCGACGCCCTCTGGGAAAGGATTGAACGAGCCGTGGAGAAAGTGAAGGACCGCCTACGCCGCGTAACTCGAGCGCTTAACACTGCGGACATTCCGTACGCCGTCATTGGCGGAAATGCTGTGCAGCACTGGGTTTCTCAGGTCGATGAATCGGTTGTACGGAATACGCGTGACGTCGATATCATTTTAAATGAATCGGACCTGGGTCGTGCTATCCCGGCCCTGGAAGCGGAGGGGTTTATCTACCGACGGTCTGCCGGAGTAACTACGTTTCTCGATGGCCCGAATGCCAAAGCTCGTGACGTGGTCCATGTCGTGTTCGCGGGAAAGAAAGTGCGGGAAGAGTATCCTGAAACGGTCCCAGAAATAGATGTCTATGACCTGATGGAAGATGCGCGTACGCTACCGTTCGAGAAGCTAGTTAAAATGAAGCTCACTTCATTCCGCAGGAAGGACCAAGTTCACTTGCTGGATATGATTTCAATCGGGCTGCTCGATGAAACTTGGCTCGAAAGGCTTTCACCAGAACTACAACTACGACTGGAGGAATTGCTTAACGATCCAGATGGTTGATCTTTGATCTTTGACTACAACGACCTCAGTCATTCTCCAGCTAGAATTTACTTGCCCCAAGTAGAACAGTCGATGATCCATTGACGCAAATCGACGTATTCAGCAGCAATCGATTGATCAGCCAATTTGACACTTTTGATCTTCCAGTTGATTTACTTCATGGCACAAGACAGCTGCTGGAAATTACGTAGGATAGTCAATCCGTCAACTGCTTGGCGGGGCAATGTACTTTGGCGATGGTTGCCATTTTCCCCGCCATGCAGTTGCCTGATTACCTACCCAATAACAACTTCACGGTGCAATTTGTGGGTTCGCTGGGACGTTTTTATTGGCCGGATGCCTTAGGGTTGCCGCATCAGTTTGAGACTATCCTGTAACCCACTGACCACAGCACCCGAATCCGAACCGAGTGCAAAGAATCGGAAGCCGAGCTGTTTATGCTCGGCGGTGTGTTGTGGTCGCGACAGGATGCCAGCCGTCTTCCCATGTCGCTCGCAGGCTGCAATGACCTTCTTGAGTGCGGCTACGAAATGGGGTGGAGTGAAATCGGCCGGACAACCGAGATTTACCGATAGGTCCAGCGGGCCAACAAACAATACATCCACACCTTCGACCGCCGCGATCTCTTCGGCCGCATCGACCGCCGTCATCGTTTCAATTTGAACGACAACCAGGCTGCGCTCATTGGCCTCGCTATAGTATTGCTTCCACGATTGACCGTAGTTGGTGGCGCGGATGATACCGGCCACGCCTCGCGCCCCTTGAGGCGGATACTTCATGGCCTGCACGGCCAGTCGAGCCTGCTCGGCTGAACTGACAAACGGAAACATGATGCCCGCTGCACCGCTGTCCATGACGAATTTGACGATATCCGCATCGACGCTCGGAATGCGAACGATGGGCGGCGTGGCACCGCGACATGCCAGTAGCATGTTGCGCAGATCGGCCAACGAGCCACTGCCATGTTCCAAATCGATCAGCAGCCAATCAAAACCGAGACTGGCAGCGATCTCCACGGCGGCCGGCGAGCCCAGGTTTAAGAACGTACCCGCCAGAAAATCATTAGTCAGTCGAGCGCGATCGATCCACTGCATCAGTTGGTTCCTTCGGTTAAATGAATAGCCTTCAAACGTGGCCATTGTAATCCATGGCAGCTGATCGCAGAGAGCTCAGCCGCCGGGCGTTAGCCCACGGTTTCTTCCCACGTGATGAACCGGAACCGGACGCTAACGCGTTCCGGCTGATCAGCCGCTGGGCGTTAGCCGCGGTTTCTTCGACTTGGTAGTTCAAGTACGCCTGCGGCTGACTGTTAAACGAGAGTACGCCTGCGGCTGACTGTTAAACGATTGGCATGTCGCAACCCTGTACCGGGTCCAACACTGTATACTGTGAGTTGACTGGCCATGCATGGCCCGCTGCCGGGTATCGACCTGGCGCAGGGCGTTGTGCTGACCCGCGCTACCGCCGACAATCTCCCCTACTAACCCAAGCCTAACGGAGCCAACCAAGATGTCTGCTGCTGCCACTGAGATCCGCGCCTTTACAGCTGCTAAGTTCGACACGCCTGCCAAGTTTACTCAGTTCTGTGCCGGTGGTGGTCAGCCACTGGGTGGTCTGATCGGTGGACGCACGGTCAAGGGTTCGATGAACGCGACCTTTGAAACGCAAGACCCAGGTTCTTTGGAAGTTTTGGCAACGGTCTGCGAAATGGGCGCGGCGGAAGTGGACCTGGCCGTCGATGCGGCCACGAAAGCCTTTCATGGCGTCGGCGGTAAGGGTTGGAAGCATACATCTGTTGAAGAACGTGTGCGTCTAGTTCGTAAGCTGGTCGAATTGTGCGAGCGTGATCGCGATGTCTTGTTGGCTTGCGAGGTCCGCGACGGTGGCAAGGTATCGGAATTGGCGGAAGGCGATTTCGGACAGATTCGTCTATGCGCCGAATACTTCTGCGGCGTGGCCGGTCGCGCCGAGATGGGCGATGGCGAAGCGCTGCCCGTAGCCGATGGCATGAAGGGCTTTACGTACCGTGAACCTTGGGGAGTAGTGGCCGGAATCATTCCGTGGAACTACCCGATCGTGTTAACCAGTTGGTTCATGTTCCCTGCCCTGTTGTCGGGCAACTGCATCTTGATCAAGCCAGCCGAAGACACCCCGCTGTCGGCTCTATATATCGGCAAACTGGCGATCGAAGCTGGCTTCCCTGCCGGCGTGGTCAATGTGTTGCCTGGTCGTGGTGAGATCACCGGTCAGGCAATCGCCGAGCATCCAGGCGTCCGTTATATCTCCTTCACGGGCTCGCCCGGTGTTGGGCAATCGATCATGCGCACCTGCGACCTGCATGGTACGCGCATGAAACGTGAGATGGGTGGCAACGGCGCAGCGATTGTGCTGGCTGATGCCGACCCACAAATGGTCGCGCGCATGATTGGTCGCTATACCAACCAGCATTTCGGCCAAACCTGCTGCACGATCCATCGTGTCTTCGTCGATAAGAAGATCGCTGATGACTTCATCGATGCGCAGAAGAGCTTTTTCAATGAGCTCAAAATTGGCTACCAAGCTGAAGCCGGTACGCAATTGGGAGCCGTGGTCAATGCGACGCAGCGGTCACGCATCTTGCGCGCTCAAGAAGAAGCCGCTTATCGTGGCGGTCAAGCTATTCTTTCCGGTGGACCTGCCGAAGTGGCTGGCCGTTCCGGTTACTACATCAAGCCCGCGCTTTATCGCACCTCGCCGGGCATCGATTGCAATCCGATGGAAGTCTTCCATACGTTTGCGACTATCTGCCCGGTCGGTTCTGCCGAGCAAGCTCTACAATTGGCCAACAGCACGCCTTACGGTCTAGGCGCCAGTGTCTGGACTCGCGACTTGGCACGCGGTATCGAATTGGCCAAGCAATTCCGCGATGGAACCTGCCAGGTCAACTGCCATAACTCGATTGCCTATGGATTGCCCTACGGCGGTCAAGGCATCTCAGGCGGCCCTGGCGGCGGTGTGAACTGTGAAGAGACCTTCTACGATTACACTCAAACCAAAGCCATCTACGTGGCCGAGTATCCAAGCTAACTTGCCAGCCGAATGGACCGAGTTGACCGAATGGACCGGCTGAGCCGGTCCATTAACTGACTGACGAACTCACGTAGATTTCACTCGGCAAAGAATGCATCCACTGCGTTGGCCCAGCGCCGACGCAGTTTTTGATCGGACCATTCCTGCATCAGCATGTCTTGCATCAGCATGTCGACCGGACCAGCATCACTGCTGGCGGTCGATAGCCCAGAACCGCTATCTGAATCAGACTCTGCGACTGATTCGCCTTCTGGATTGACCATGTTGTTCAGCGTATTGATCACCAGCAGAGCATCCAGTGCCGTGACAGAACCGTCCGCACTGACATCCAGGAACGGAGCGGTGTTGCCACTGGGCACAGGGCCGGGACCAGTGGTGTTCAGATAATTGATGATCAATAAAGCATCAATGGGCGATATCGATCCGTCACCACTGACATCTTCCGGCAAATCGCCGTTGTGCCCATCACCGTCGCTATCGGTAATCTGCAGTACCTGTGAGTCCGGTGCAAAGCCTGCGCTGGTGACATTGATGGTTACGGAACGCGTTCCTTGGTTCGTGTCGTGTATCGCAGTGATGGTGAACGTAGCTGTCGATTGATTGACGGGAATCGTCACCGTATTGGGGACAGTGGCCGAGTTCGTATTGCTGCTGCCAACCGAGACCGTTAAGGCTTGGCTCAAATCGGCATCGGTACGAGTGACCGTGCCCGTGGCTTGGCCGTTGATTTCGGGAATACTCGTGCGATTGAGGGACAGTGACAGGGTTGGATTGGTCGCCGGGGCTTGCCCTTGAATGACCAGTGTATACGCTCCGACCGCATTGGAACTGCTGGAAACATCGCCCGCGCCAGTAACGGGATCGAAGCCCGTATTGCCAGCGTTGGAGATGGCCAGATAGTAAGTGCCGGCAGTGCTGAATGTGTAACGCAGATAAGCGTCGAAACCGACGGTGCCCTCGCCGGGCGCGCTGGCGTTATCGTTGGACGCCAATTGCTGACCGGTGGCACTGAACAGTCGCAGGAACGACTGTAGGCCCGCGCCACCGTTGGTTGTTGTATCGACATCAAAGTCCACCGTCTGGCCGGCAGTTACCGTAAAGCTGACCATGTTTACGTCGGTGGCTGTCGCAATGGCGGAGTCGACGGACTTAGCAGTCGTAGAGATGGCACCTACGCTCGTCGCTTCGGCAATGGTGTCGTCAATATCTTCCGGCGTTACGACGATGGCTTGGATCGTCAGTTGATAGTCACCGATGGAGCCGATACCGCCCGCGAAATCGTTGGTACCGGTCACGGTATCGTAGGTAATATTGTTCGAATTGGAAACGCCGATGTAATAGGTGCCGGCCGTGGCAAACGTATAACGTAGATATGCGTCATAGCCTACGACTGATTCGCCTGGCGCGGCTGCGTTGTTGTTGACAGCCAACACTTGTCCTGTTGAATCGAACAGTCGCAGATAGCTGCTCAGGCCACCTGGTCCGTTGCTGGTCGTATCAATATCAAAGTCGACGACCTGTCCAGCTGTGACCGTGAACCGAATCAAATCGACATCGATATCCGGATTGATTGTGCCACTATTCGTATTGCCACCGGTGGTCACGCCGCCAATGGGAGCCGCTTCCGTAATCTGATCGTCGGTATCCGTTGGCAAGCCGGTAATCGTGATCTGATAGTTGCCGGTGCTGTTCTGACCGCCAGTCGTATCGCCATCGCCCGATGTGGCGTTGTAAGACACATTTGTGGAACTCGACACGGCCACATAATAGGTACCGGCGGTCGCAAAGGTGTAACGCAGGTAGGCGTCCAGACCAATGACATCTTCGCCTGGTCCGGCGGCATTATTGTTAGTGGCCAGTTCTTGGCCTTGCGCATTAAACAGACGCAAAAATGAATTCAAACCGGTCGAGCCATTGAGCGCGGTGTCGGCGTCAAAATCAACGACTTGACCGGCCGTTACAGAAAATCCCAACATGTCCACATCGGTGTCTGGCGAGATGTTCGCAGTGGTGGTGATGGGCGTCGTTGTGATTTGTCCCAGTGGTGTTGCCTCGGGTATGGCATCATCCGCATCACCAACGATTGTTTGCGCCGTCTGAATCGACAGTTGATACGGGCCGATCGCATTGGATCCGCCCAAGGTGTCACCGTTACCGGTCAAAGGATCGTAAGTGACGTTATTTGAATTGGATACGCTGATGTAATAAGTGCCGGCTGTAGCGAAGGTGAATCTCAGATAAGCGTCAAACCCGATGGTCGGTTCGTTAGGGGCAGCGGCGTTGTCATTGGCGGCCAACTGCGTACCCTGGCTATTGAACAGTCGCAAGTAAGAACCCAAACCGCCTGCGCCATTGAGTGTGGTGTCGATATCAAAATCGACAACCTGACCAGCGGTCACCGTGAAACTGATCATGTCGACGTCGATATCCGGACTGATCGTGCCGCTGGTTACGTTGGCCGTTGATGTCACCGGGCCAATGGACGTCGCTTCCCCTACTGTATCATCCAGGTCTTCCGTGCTAGCGACGGGGCTTTGCACATTCAGCAGGTAATCGCCAGTGGCATTTGCGCCACCCGATGTGTCGCCATTGCCGGTGAGCGCATCGTAGGTGATATTGTTAGAGTTCGAGACGGCCAGGTAGTAAGTGCCAGCGGTAGCAAAGGTATGCCTCAGGTATGCGTCAAAGCCAACGGCTGATTCACCCGGAGCGGCGGCGTTATCGTTGGCGGCTAATTGTTGTCCTTGCGCATTGAATAAACGCAAATAGGAACCCAAGCCACCGGATCCATTGAGTATGGTATCGATATCAAAATCTACGATCTGGCCAGCGGTGACCGTGAACTTGAACATGTCCACGTCCACATCTGGGGAGATCGAGCCGCCGGTGCCTTGGTTGGTTGTCGAGATCGTTCCCAGGTCTACCGCTTCGGAAATAGCATCATCAAGATCAGTGACCGGTGTTTGCGCCAGCTGTACGGTTAGTTGATAGTCGCCGATGGCGTTAGCACTGCTGCTAGTATCACCAGCGCCAGTCACGGCATCGTAAGCGATGTTACCTGAGTTTGAAACGCCGATGTAATAAGTGCCACCGGTCGCAAAGGTGTCCCGTAGATAAGCATCAAAGCCGACACTGCTTTCACCCGGCGCAGCCGCATTGTCATTGGCGGCCAATTGGGTACCTTGCGCATCAAACAATCGCAGGTAGGACCCCAGACCGCCTGGGCCATTGAGCACAGTATCGATATCAAAATCGACTACCTGTCCAGCCACCACGGTGAACCGCAGCATATCGACATCCACATCTGGCGAAATGGTGGCCGATATCGAATTGGGAGTATTGGAGACCTGGCCTAACGAGGCGGCTTCTGAGATTGCGTCATCCAGGTCCGGCGCGAGGGCCTGGACGATCAATTGATAGTCCCCGGTCGCATTCTGACCACCGGCTACGTCGCCATTACCCGTGGTGGCGTCATACGTAATGTTATTGGAATTCGAGACTGCGATATAAAAAGTACCGGCTGTTAAGAACGTATAGCGTAGATAAGCATCGAGGCCGACGGTACTTTCCCCGGGCGCGGCCGCATTATTGTTCGAGGCTAGCTGCGTCCCTTGAGCATCAAACAGTCTCAAGTATGAGCCCAGTCCGGTTGAGCCGTTGAGGACTGTGTCGATGTCAAAATCAACCGTTTGTCCTGCAGTGACGGTAAAGCGATACATGTCAACGTCGGTATCGGGCGTGATCGAGGCCGATGTTGACGATGGGCTGGTGCCGGCAGCGCCCAGCGACGTGGCTTCGGAGATGGCGTCGTCGTTATCATTGACTACGACGGCTGGTGTTTGGACGATCAGTTGATAGTCACCGATCGAGTGCAGACCTCCGCCGGTGTCGCCATTACCGCTGGTTGGATCAAATGCCGTATTGGTGAAGTTCGAAACAGCAACGTAGTAAGTGCCGGCCTGCGCGAAGGTGACTTGCAGGTATGCATCAAAGTTGGCGCTGCCTTCACCGCTGGTAGAGGCGTTGTCATTGAAGGCTAATTGCTGCCCGGTGGAATTAAAGACGCGGAGAAACGAGTTCAGTCCGCCTGGGCCATTGAGCGTGGTGTCAATATCAAAATCGACGACCTGGCCGGCTGTGACGGTGAAGCGATACATATCGACATCGATATCGGGATTGATCGTGCCGTTGGTTACACTGGGCGTCGTGCTGATCGCTCCCAGTGACGAGGCTTCGGTAAATGCATCGTCAGGATCGACCGGCAACGCCTGGATGAACAGTTGATAATCGCCCGTGGCGTTTGGACCACCGCTGGTATCGTTGTTGCCAGTTAAGGAGTCGTACGTGGTGTTGGTTGCGTTGGAAACACCAACATAAAAAGTGCCGGCTGCCGGAAAGGTATAACGCAGGTACGAGTCGAAGCCGAGAGTGCTTTCGCCCGGCGCAACTGCATCGTTGTTGAACGCCAGTTCCTGGCCTTGGGCGTTGAACAATCGCAAAAAGGAACCCAATCCACCTGTGCCATTGAGCACCGTATCGATATCAAAATCAACTACTTGGCCAGCGACTACGTTGAAGCGGTACATGTCGACGTCGACGTCGGGATTAATATTGCCCGAGGTGCTGATGGGAGTCGTGCTGACCGAACCGAGCGACGCAGACTCGGCAATCGAGTCGTCGGCATCGTTGGGTGGCGTGATCGGCGTTTGGATGATCAGTTCATAATCGCCAATGGAGTGCAGACCACCGGTGGCATCCTGTCCGCCAGTCAATACGTTGTAGCCAATGTTATTCGCATTGGAGACTGCAATGTAATATGTGCCGGCTGTCGCAAAGGTGAATCGCAAATAAGCGTCGAAACCAAGCGTGTTTTCGCCCGGTGCGTTACCGTCATTGTTCGAGGCGATCTGTTGCCCCTGCGAGGTGAACAGACGCAGATACGACCCTAAGCCACCCA
Source organism: Pirellulaceae bacterium (assembly GCA_020846515.1). GTDB lineage: Bacteria > Planctomycetota > Planctomycetia > Pirellulales > Pirellulaceae > Aureliella. The sequence continues at coordinate 574 of JADLDX010000869.1, read as the reverse complement.
CGCCGTTGAGGGCCGTATCGATGTCGAAGTCGACGATTTGTCCGGTCGCGACTGTAAAACTGTAGACATCTACGTCGACGTCAGGGTTGATGCTGGCCGAACGTGTAATGGGTGTTGTTGAGATGGCGCCTAGCGCCGTGGCCTCACCAATTTCGTCGTCAGGATCGACAGGCAAGGCATTGATGCGCAGTTGATAAGAGCCCGTAGCATCCGCGCCGCCCGCCGTATCCCCTGCGCCGGTGATGGGGTTGAACAAGACGTTGTTTGCATTGGATACCGCAATATAGTAGGTGCCGGCGATAGTGAACGTGTAACGCAGGTAGGCGTCAAAGCCCAAGGTGACCTCACCCGGCGCGATACCATTGTTATTGACCGCTAGTTCCTGGCCGGTGCCACTGAATAGTCGTAGGTACGATTGGACTCCGCCCGTTCCATTGGCGGTTGTGTCGATATCAAAATCGACTGTTGCGTTTGCAGCTACGGAGAAACTGAACATGTCCACATCGACATCGGGGGAGATGATGCCGTTGGTGGAAGTTACGGCTGTGGTGATGGTGCCCAAACCAACCGCTTC
>JADLDX010000868.1 GCA_020846515.1 Pirellulaceae bacterium | reverse complement strand
GAGACTACCTTCTCATTGGCAGGCAGCGTCTTGGTGCGGTCGGTCATGAGGACCAAATCTTTCAGCCGGTAGTTTAGCCAGCGCCGAGAAAAGTTATTGGGCACCTCCGTTTGGAAAGCTGTGCCTAAGTTAGGAACCACGTAATCACCCGATATCGTACGCACTCCGAAATAGGGCAAAACGTTTGCGTTGTAAGTCAAGCCATTCGCGACTCGAAAGGCATCGAAACGAAACGAGATAGTGTCCGCGCCTTCCCATGCAAATTGTGTCAGGTTCTCGAAGCGAGTGAACTGGCCTGCTGGAATTGTTCTATAACCATCTAGCAGCACCAAGTCTGTGGGAGTTGCGTGCTGTGGCGTGTTGATTTGTTTGTTCGAACGTGCCACTGCGTCATCAAAGTTCCAATAGCCCACGAGGTTCGGAGCATTAGCCGCGATGGCGACATCCTTCGAGGCTACGATTTCGGCAACTGTGCGCGCCTTGTTGAATACGCGTACTTCGTCGAAGGCCACGCCGCCAAGTCCAACAGTCAGGTTGCTGCCGATAGCTGGTGGGGTATATCCACTAACGCTGACTTCCGTGGCCTTGACTCCGTTGATCGTTAGACTGGCCAGCGAGTTTTGCCCTTGTGAATCCAGCGTTAACGCCAGGTGCACCCAAGTATCGCGCACGACGGTTGTTTCCAGTTTGAACAGTCGCAGCGATTTATCTTTGACGCGCGCGGACCAGTAGTACTGGCCATTGGAATGGACGATGTCCAGACTGTAGCCGGAACTACCCGTCCAACCACCGCTAATAATCGCCAGCGGAGCATTGGCGATAGGCGTCAGGTCAGCATCGGCACCCACGCGCACCCAAGACTCAATCGTAAAGGTATTGGATCTCATGCGTTCGGTGATCGGGACATTGAACCTGGCGGTCGTGCCTTTATTGAACAGCATGGAGGGAGAAGCAGATTGCGACTGCAGCGTCGTTTGATCGCCCGCTGGACCAACGATAGCTACCGTGGTAGCCACGATAGGATCTCGATCGGTAATCGAAAGTCCCGGTGTCGCCATCAAAGATGCGAATGTTAGCAACTGTCCCTCGTTGATCGTCGTGATGACATTGGGCATCGTCACGGTCGGCGCAACGTTGCTGACGAGTTGGAACGTAGTGTTAGTTGCATTGATGATCGAGGCTGGGCCATCCTGAGTGACTGTTTCCGGAACGATCAAATTGGTTGTAGACGTTCCAATTTGCAGATTTTCCAGCAAAGTTAGTCGGCGCAGCTCCAGCGCAGCTTTCGAAGCCTGAGCGGGATCGCTTCCGTCTTTGATGGAGCCCAGAATCATTTGTTTCAGACTGGTTGGCACATTGAACAAGTCCGATAGTTGAACGTTGCTGCCGCGCAAGTTGAGCGCTTGCAGTCGCGTCAGTTTTTGCAGCGGTGCCAAAGCGTTATCGGACAGGTTATGGCCAGGCAGATCCAGCACGATCAAGTTTGTGAGACGCTCGATACCATTGAGATCGGTGAGTTGAGCACCGGTTGTACCAGGTACCGAGAGATAGGCGATCGAAGCCAGGTCGCTCAGGCGCACGGTGCTGCCCGGTCGCTTGTTGATGGCTTTGTAAATCGCATCGCGCAGCAACGCATTGGAAAACAGAGTCGTGACCGGGTCCACGTCTAACTGTGGGCCAGGCTTGGCCGGTATGGCGCGACTGTTGTTCTCGCCAGGGTTTAGCTTGTCTGCGTTGCGAACATTTAGCGCTTCGATGACCTGCGTGTCTTTGGGTGGACTGATTTCAAGACTGAAGTTCAGTGATTGTGTATCTTTGTTGATGACATGCACGTAGTAGGTGCCCGCCTCGAGTCCGCGGAGCGATACGGCAGACTGCCCGGCGCGCAGCGATCGACCCGCACCGTCGAAAAGTTCCACTGTCAGCTTTGGAATACTGCCGAGAGGCAAATTGGGAACCAGCAGTCGCACGACATCATTGCTCAGACCGTCACCTAATGTCGTGAAGCGGAACCAGCGATCAACGCCGCTGGTCAATGTATAAGGCGTGCCAGAGTTGTCAAAGATAAACTTGCCGGCTCCCGTATCGGTCAGGAAACTACCGCGACCAGCGATCCCCATGGTGCTCAGTTCGACGATATTGCTCGGCGCGAAATTGGAAGTAGCTGTTCCAGCCGCGAGATAAAGCTTGCTAGCTCTAGGGGCGGCGATGACCAGGTCATCGACTCCATCGCGATTGACGTCGATGCCACTGCGATTGGATAACAAGCCGAAGCTGTCGTCTAACAAACCGGCCATGATATTGACGTCAGCTTGAGTGACGGGCAGATTTGTGCGCCCAGCCGCTACGTTGGCAGCGATCTTATCTGCCATGGCATAGAATATGGCTACCCGTTTCTCAATGGCGCCTTGGGCCACTTGGGCCACCCGTTGCTCATAGGTAATCGCCAGATCGGTTTTACCATCTCCATTGAAATCGCCAGCTTGAATTTGCGAATTTTGCACGTCGGCGAAGATCGAAGTAGTACCGATTGAGAAAACCTCGCTTTTGAAAGTGGACTGCAAGTCGGCCGTGCCGTAATACAGCCGAATCAGGTTGCCATCAAGCGTAGCGAAATCGGGCAACGCATCATTGTTGAGCATGCCCAAGTTGATACTTGCAGAATTGGTGGCGTTGGTGACGCCGTAGCTCCATGGCTTGGGCAGTGACTCGCTGAGCGCCATGATGGCGGGCGCTGCACCATACTCTTCTGGACCAGCAGCCGTTCTCTTGATCTCTTTGAACTCCGTTCCGCTATTTCCGAAGCCCAGTAAGGAAGTGAAATTGCGAGATGCGTTCGCGATACTAAAGAGTCCGCCAGAGCCCCCACCCAACTGGATGAATATACGACTACCACTCACCTGCCCGCCGAAATATAGGTAGGTGATCGACCCCAAGAAAGCATCTTTGACTCGAATAGTGATCTTGCCGTTTTCTAACTTGGCTTCCAGATCCACCCGGATGTTCATGGCTATTCGGAAGTACGGATAGTGTAAGGTACCAGCCGTGTTTAAAAGAATGGGCACTTTCTGGAATTGTTGATTGAGTTGTTGGACGATTTCCTGCGGGGTGGCCTTGGAGTTGACTAGCAAGCGAACATTGTTGTTGATGAACGCAACATCTCGGACAAAGCCGTTGTACTCTTGTTTGGAATTAGCAGCAGTGGTAGAGGACGCTCGACTCAATTCGGGTTTTAAAACGAGAAGGAAGTCATCTGAAATTTTGTCGAGCGTGAAAGTTATTTGTTTGAGTTGCGATGTATCCAGCATGAGCTCAAGATTTTCGCCAGCGTAGGTGGTGGGTGCGTAGCCCCAATTCGTGATGCGGGGAGCTACGACGGGCTCAATGGTAACTTGAGTGCCCGTCATTACTGAACTGCTGGCTGCAAAGCGAACCTGTTCTTTGATTGATTTGATGACAATCGAGTCCGGGGTACGGAAGCGGAACTTGCCATCATTGGTGAAATCGACCGAGATCTGGCCCGTTAACTTGAGGGCCGCCAGCTTTTCTCTGACTTGCTGCAAGAAACCGGTTTGGCCTAAGGCAGGTTCAAGGTCGGCCAACGTGAAATTGATGTCCCCTGTTACGATCAGATCAAGGCGTGTGGCTGCCGAAATCGTTCCCCACTCCATCGGTTTGTTGTTGGCAATGTATTCGTTGCGACTTCTTGACCAGGAGGATGCGGATCCGTGTTTTGTAACGCTACCGCCGACAAAAGTGATGGCATCCAGCCCGGTGTTGACTCCCTTCAAGATCGTG
>JADLDX010000867.1 GCA_020846515.1 Pirellulaceae bacterium | reverse complement strand
TCCACAGCACGATACGATCGATCCCAAGCCCGAGGCGCCGGTAGAAATACGAGGTGAGTTTCGTCCCATCGCCACCAAGCTACCCGGCTTTATGGTTTCGGAACTGATGCCGCGTGTGGCCTCGGTGGCTGATCGCATCGCTTTCATCCGCTCCTTGGTTGGCTCGGCCGGTGCTCACGATGCATTCCAATGTCAATCCGGATTTCCTGCCGCCGACTTAAAGGCTATTGGTGGCCGACCGGCTATGGGCTCTGTGGTCAATAAAGTCTTTGGCAGTCCCAGCGACGCTGTGCCCTGCTTCGTCGATCTTATGCAAGGCCGACCACTGGTGCGCGACAGCGCCCGGGCTGGTTTCCTTGGCCAAGGCTACGCACCCTTTCGACCTGATATGTCGAAGATGTTCAGCCGGGAACTGGAACCAGGGATGGTCAGGGAGTTGGCTGCACGGGGACCAAATCACACGATGGAGTTGTCATTGACCGAAGGCTTGACGCTGGATCGTATCGATGACCGCATGCAACTACTGGCCCGATTCGATCGCTTTCAGCGCGAGGTTGATGGCTCTGGCGCCATGGATGCGATGGACAAATTTAGCCAGCAAGCCATTCGCATTTTGACTTCTGGGCGGCTGGCTGAAGCACTCGACTTTGCCAAAGAGCCTGAAAGTGTATTGAAGCTATACTCGCCCGAACCAACTGATGGTGGAATCAAATCGACGACCAGCGAAGACGAACAGGCAGCTAAGAAACTACTGTTGGCACGCCGTTTGGTCCAATCAGGTGTGCGTTGCGTAAGTGTTTCCTTTAGTGACTTCGATACACATTCCAAGAACTTTCCGCGCATGCGGAATCTGATGCCCATCGTGGATCATGCGCTGCATGCTCTGCTAGTGGATCTAGAGAGTCATGGGATGCTGCAAGATGTCGTAGTGGTGGTGTGGGGAGAGTTTGGACGCACGCCTCGCGTTAATGCTTCGGGCGGCCGCGACCACTGGCCCGAAGTTGGCCCGGCCATGATGTTTGGTGGCGGCATTCGCGGTGGCCAAGTGATCGGTGCTACCGATAGGTTGGGTGCTAAAGTCGTCGCGCGACCTGTCACGTATCAAGCTGTCTTTGCGACTCTCTATCGCTGCCTGAACATCGATCTCAGTCAAACTACCCTGATCGATCCCACCGGCCGACCACAGCATCTGCTCGATAAACCTGAATGGATCGAAGAGCTGATATAAGCTCAGTCTAGCCAGTTCACATCCAACTTGTGTTGGTTACTCCGTCAGAGCGCTCACAGTGTTTCTGCGGATGAAGGTCACTGTGTGTATTCGTAGGGTGACGTTCATTAGGTAGACCGGCGCCCCGCGTACCTTAAAGTCTGGCCTGATCTGTTATAGGCCTGGCCAGACGTTTTGTGACTCTGGCCGGACCGCTCAGCTCACAGCGGTAAGGCCTCAGCATTGGGACTGTGTGTGACGTTAAACTTGCTGTTGGCGTTCAATCGAGTACAGATTCAGGTCACCGATCGAGTTTGGGGCCAACGGGTCGGTTTGAAACGTGTCGTAACCACTATCGCCGAACAAGTTGGCTTGGCCTATCACGCTGGAGCGAACGTCAAAGGCATCAACGCCAGAATTGCCGAAGGCAAACAGCGTATCAATGTTCACCTGACGCAAAGCCATCCGGTCCGTGCCGATGCCTAACTGGATATCGGCTCGAGGCGTACGAGTATTGGACAGCGACAGTCGGTCGTTGCCATCACCCATATTGATATTGAGATTGCCAGCGTAGGTATCATGGAGAGCCACGTGGTCGTCGCCGCCCTCGGTGATGATTTGCATGAGCGCAGCGGCGCGACCATCTTTAATGATGATTTGATCATTTTGTGGTGAGGCATAAATGAAGGCCGAGCCTTTGGCAAAGAAACTAGTCAAGTTGGCTTGAAGTGGCCCGCCTGCATCATCGATCACCAAGTTGTTGCCTGTGATCACTGCCTGCGCTGTCACCTGATCGGCGCCGTTTCCGGGTACGATGGTGAGTGTCCCATTGACGTTAATACGCCCAGCTGTGTCGGCTAACGTCGGCCCGCTAACTCCTGGCAGAAGCGTTATGGAATCATTATCCGCGCCGCTATCGATAACGCTGGAACCAGCCACGTATACCGATTGAAGTCGAATGTCGTCGTCACCACCGCCACCAAAAATGTTCAGGTTCTGAGCTACGGATAATCTCACCGGCACGCTATCGCCAAAGCGAGTTTCATTGGCGGCTTGCAAGCCAACGACTAAGTCATCATTGCCTTCGCCAAGGTTGATACTGGCTGCCTGGACTTGTAGTCGTGTCAGCCGAACTTCATCGTCGCCGCCATTCATAACCACAAAGACGCTGCCCGAAAAGTTTGCCGATTCAAACGAGCCATTCGGCGTGCCATTGATACTGGTCGGTTGAGCTAAAGCATCTGAGAAGCCATTGACTCTAACCCCACCATTTCCATCGGACTCAATAGAAATCGTATTGGATAACCCGTCGCCTGTTACAAACAGATCTGCGCCGCTGCGCGAAACGGTTACATCACCGGCTAACAGGCGACGGTTTTCAAGGCCTTCCACAAACAAACGGCGAGCGATATGTGTCCGCATGACGGTACTCCTTTAGGGTGAAAGCTAGTCTCCGCCAAAAAGCCTGCACGTACTCGATGCAGTTTATGGAACGATGGCGGTGCTTTCGTCGCCTTGCAAAGAGCGCGCCCGTATGTGCCAACTGGCAATAACCTGCACAGTCTCGTAGGAGAGCGTCACCACTTCGACTGATATCGCAGTAGATGGCCGTTGAACGGTCGATTCATCAACAGCCAGGATGAACGCGTTCAGTGCGTTCGGTCATTTAATGCATCGGGTCACTTGGCGATTTTGGTCACTTAAATAGACTCTTGCGTGCGCCTTCAGAGATCGCCACTACGGCCGGGTGTTTTAATCGCCTTTCGACCGAGATGGCGTAAAAACGTTCGACGATCGTCGGTATATGACCAACAACTTTTAATCCAAATTGTTGTGCTACTTCTTCTTCGATGGCGGATGGGACAACGACCAGGCCCTCGCCAGCTTGACCAAACACTTTCATGACGGCGCTATCTTCGAACTCGTGCACCACATGGGGGCGAATCTGTATCTCATCGAACCATTGCTCAAGGGCACGTCGCATCGTGGTGTTTTGGGTCGGCAGGAGCATAGGTGCTCCTTGCAATGACAAAGGGAATTTGTCCTTGTGTCGTTTGACCAATGCGGGAACGCCCAAAACGGAAATACCACACTCACCCAAAAGATGATTGAAGGCGCGCACATGTGCTTGTGGTGTCAGCGGCGAATTGGCCAAAACGATGTCCAGGCGGTGCATGGCTAAATCGCTCACCAAGGTATCCAGCTTGCCTTCATAACAAACCAACTTGACCGGCTCATTCAATTGCAAGGCGGGTTTGAGCAGGTGGTATACAATGATCTTGGGGACAGCATCCGGCACGCCCACCAGCAGTCGCATGGTTTCATCTTGGCCGGCCCCACCACGTAGGGCATGCCCCAGCTCTCGGCCTAGCGTAAAGATCTCATCGGCATATCGGAAGACAGTCTGTCCAGCTTCCGTCAAGATCATGGCTCTACCTCTGCGTTCGAAAAGCTTTACGCCTAGCGAACGCTCGAGCTTCTGGATCTGGGTACTGAGCGTCGGTTGAGACAAATGCAATTGCTCAGCGGCGTTCGTAATACCACCTTCTTTGGCCACCATCCAAAAATAGAGCAGATGGTGATAGTTAAGCCAATCTAGCATTAATCGCTACCCCTGTGATCCCAATCGGACCTGTCGTGCCAACTGGATCCAAGCCGGCGTCCATTGATGATATCTATGTATTGACTCCAAACTCCATCAATATCTTTACAATAGCCGTCGTGGGCGGAAAGTGTACAGGCCACCTTACTTTTCCGGGGCCGTATGTGAGCAAAAAATCAGTCGATCTATAACCATCTAAGCCAAGGGGCTTGGCTCAATCGACAACCGGCGCTAAGCACGTAGACGCGTCTACGTACGTAACACTGGCTGGTTCATAAAAGCGTCGTAGCCAATTCATCTTGCCCAAATAGCAGATGGGCGAAATGGTTCGACTTTAAGGCAGATTCATCGCGCAGCCACCTTTGGGCTCAGTTTAGCCTCGGACTTGGCGACATGCTCTGCAAGAATTGCCAACAACTCCACTGCATCCGTCCATGGTGGAAGCAGCTCTTCCAGAGGTTGCCTTTGGTGCCAGTTGATATTCGACCGTCGCGGTGCAAGTAACCGTACCACTCGCCATACTCAGCATCAGCAAAATGGTCATGACTCCAATCGTGAACCAGTTGATGACGGTACGCGTATTTGGGGTCGCCAGTGCATTGATAAGCCAAGGTGTTGGCGATGATGGCTTCGTCGTGAGGCCACCAGAACTTCATATCATGCCAGTACTCTTGGACCGGTCGCTGATAAACATCGCAAAAGGATAAGATGCCGCCGTATTCTTTGTCCCAACCGCGATCCCACATCCAATCCAGCATCTGACATCCAATTTCCATCAAGAGCTGATCGCTACGGTGTTGCCCTTCCTGCATGATGAACCAAGCACCTTCCATGGCGTGGCCTGGATTGAGCAATCTACCGTCGCAATGGTCAACGATAGCGCCATCCGGGGCCACCGATTCCATCACTACTTGAAGCTCTGGCTTTACGAACAGATGTTGGATTTCGTCAATCGCCCGATCGATCCACAGTGTCCACAACGGATCATCGCCCAGATAGGCTCGCAGCTCTTGTGCTGTAATCAGAGTAATCATACGTGGTGCCAATCCGATCATCGGTCGCGTGTCGGTGAACTTCGGAGGCATAATGCCAGGCGAAAAGTTCCAGTGTGTGAACAATTCGAAAAGTTGCCGAGCTCGTAGGGCGGAATCTGAATTGCCAGTAGCGCGATAGTGCGCGGCCCAGGCGATGGACGCAAACGCTTCGCTATAGGCATAGCGCCGTTGACGAATAGGTCGGCCTTCGCGCGTCACTTGAAAATACATCCGACCACTCGCGTCGAACGCATGACGCTCCAAAAAATGCAAGCCGCTTTCAGCCCAACGTAGCCATTCTGGTCGCCGTTCCTAACAATTAAACAGCGTCAACAGCAACCAACTCATGCGGCCCTGTGCCCAGATTGATTTGTCGGTGTCAAAGATCGACCCATCGCGATCCAAGCAGTGGAGAAAACCGCCGTGTTGCTCGTCAACGCAGCGTGGGAACCAGAACCGCAGGGTGTCATTGAGCAGTTGGTCGCGATAGAAATCGGACATTAACTCGCGACCGGCGGCAGTCGTGATTTGCGGAGGTTTCATAGATCCCAGTTTCTACAATGGATGAGGATGTGGAGACAAATTAGGCCATGGATGTGTCCGCGTGCTTTAGCCCCGACATTCCGTGAGGAGGCTGGACACGCGGCCGCGGAAGATCCGGCCATGCGTGATCTCTAGTCGCACATGGCGATAAGCCGCGTTGATGATGGAATACCACCAAGGGCTGGCCAACGAAAATCAGTTCAGTTAGGATGCCCGGGAGATTGCCAGAGTATTCTCGCCGTAGGTCAAGCATTCCGCTATACCGGATTCGAAAACCAGGCGTTGTCCAATTCGATTTAATGCACCATTTCCAAAAGTCTTGATTCATGGCTGAAAACAGGTCG
>JADLDX010000866.1 GCA_020846515.1 Pirellulaceae bacterium | reverse complement strand
GCGAGCACACTGAGTATCGCCCGATCGCTGGATTCCAGCGACACCATGCAAGTCCTCGAGGCCGTCCTGGACACCCAGTTTTGGTTGTCGACCCACGTGATCACAGTCACGCTCGGTTATGGGGCGACATTCCTGGCTGGACTGTTCGGCATCTTGGCTTTGGTGCATCGCATGAAGAGTCGCATGGACCAGTTGCCGCCGGACAAGCAATCCAAGGACGATGTCGGCCTGCAGCAGATTTTTGCGCGACTGATCTACGGCGTACTTTGCTTTGCCATTCTGCTCAGCTTTATCGGCACGGTGCTAGGTGGTCTGTGGGCCGATGATAGCTGGGGCCGCTTCTGGGGTTGGGATCCGAAGGAGAATGGCGCGCTAATGATTGTGCTTTGGAACGCACTGGTCTTGCACGCCAATTGGGATCGCATGATCGGTCAACGCGGCTTGGCCGTCTTGGCCGTGCTGGGCAATATCGTGACCAGTTGGTCTTGGTTCGGCACCAATCAACTGGGTATCGGCTTGCACAGCTACGGCTTCACATCCGCCGTGCTGGTGACCCTGACGGCCGTCGTCATCGGACACCTGCTGTTCGTCTCCATCGGCCTGGCGCTAACTCGTCCCAAGTATGCACAGTAGCAAGTATGTGCAGTACGAAGTGTACGGCGTATTGAGAGCGTTAATCCGAAACAAGCGCTAGACCAAGGTCTAGCGCCGTTCCGGCATAGATGACGTAGACGAATCGCTCCGCGACATTTGTAGCGGTTGGGCGCAAGCCCTCCGGTTCCTATAACTACCGGGATATACCGGACGGCTTGCGCCGTTCCGCTTCTAAAATGCTTCACAGCGTTGAGTGCCGGGGCTACAGCTTTAGGCCGAGTGTGTGGCTTCTTCTGATTCAGTGACGGGTTGGTCAATCGCTTCGGTTTCGTTGACCCGGACATAGCCCATGGCGCGGATGACTTCTAGGATTTCGCTGCAGGTTGGGAACATGCGTCCGCTACGACGTTTGTATTCGTCGATGGCGGCCATGAAAGCGATTTCATCGTTGCTATAATCGCGTTCGCAAGTGGTGGGATCGATTTGGCGACGTCGTTGCTTGCGGGCTTTCCTCTCTGGTTTGATTGCTTTTGCTTCCGTGCCATTGTCTTCGAGACGGCGTTCCTGACGTCGACGATCCATCTCGACAAGCGTGTCTCCTACTTCGGCAAACTCAGACACGGACATGCTGACCCCCAGCTAATAGTACTGTCTACAATAGTGAAAAACCGGTGCGCAATGACCCGCATGATTGCGATGTCATTGATTGCAAAGGAACTGTACCGTTCACTTAAGAATCTGCAGCGACAGCGTAAGGTTTTCCGGTTAGAAAAGCAGATCTCACCTGCTAGAGCTTGCCGGATATCTAGAGCGTGCCGGATATAGCGATTGCGGCAAAGAGATGGGCATTCATTCTTGCCCGTCATCTTCTCAATTGGAACTCGGACAAGAGCAGTATGCAAAAAGCCCAATCGCAACAACCAACAACCAACAACCAACAACCAACAACAAAGAACCAAGAACTAAGAACTAAGCACGCCCGTGGCTGGCGTTGGCGGTTGCGGATTGCGACAACGTAGCAATGGCCTGGCGCATGGCGTCGCGATCGATCTCGTGCACGTGGTGTGGTTGACCGAGATGGCTGAGCAAGGTGATCGTTAGTTCACCGCCCAAGTGTTGACGAAATTCTTCCAGCCCATCGAAGACGGCTTCTTCGCTCAGAGCGGCATGGTAGACCGGCAGTTGCAATCGCCGCAGAATGTCTAGCGTTTGTTCAGCGACCATGCGGTCCAGTCCCAAACGCAAATGCGAATATAGCGTATCCAGAGCGACACCGATGCTAACGGCTTCGCCATGGCGCAAACCGTATTCGGTCAAGGCTTCCAGTTTATGAGCCGACCAATGTCCGAAGTCGAGCGGCCGAGCTTCAAGCGCCTCGAACGGATCTCCGCCACGAGTGATATGTTGCAAGTGCAACAGGACCGATTGTCGAATGGCTTGGAAGCTGCTGTGCGGTTCACGCTGTGCGATGGAATCGGCATGCTGAACCAGAAACTCAAACAGGCTGGGACTCTTCAGTAGTGCCACTTTAACCGCTTCGGAAAAGCCGCAGCGGAAATCGCGGTCTGGCAGACCTTCCAGCAGTTTTGCATCATTGATCACGGCCCATGGACAAGCAAAGGTGCCTTTCCAGTTCTTTTTATTGAACCAATTGACGGCGTTTTTGACACCGACCCCCGAGTCAGCTTGGGCCAAAGTGGAAGTTGGAAAACGCACCAGGCGAATACCGCGATGGGCGATAGCCGCGGCGTAGCCGACGGTATCCAAGAGGGCACCACCGCCGATGGCAAAGATGTAGTTGCGTCGATCCAGGTTGGCATCGTTGATCGCTCGCAACACACTGTCGACGTAACGCGGGTCGTTTTTGATATCCTCGCCACCGCAGAGAATTTCGATGCAGCCGGCTAGCCTGATATCAGCCGCGTTATCGGCAAATATCTGCTCGATGCGACCAGGCAAGCTGCTATCGAAGTCGACCAGGCCACTATCGATCCAGACTTGCACTCGTGCTGGAGTGCCTGGAGCGTGTTCCAGTAGAGGGAGGACATGGTGAAAGTCTTGGCCGAAGCAATCATGCGTGAATCGCAACCGATGCACCATCGGTACGGCAAACTGAATATCGAATTGGTCGGCAGCGCTCGCAGGCTGAAACGGATCACTCATGGGGTCAATTGGGCCAGACGGGCTGCGAAAAGGAGGTGGGACACAGGGGGCCAGACGCAGGGTCTATACACTCGCGGGTTTGCGTACACGGGGAGGCACGCTCGGCCTAGGGGCGAGAATAACTTTTAGTCTATCTTAACTAACCGGCCGTTCTGAGATACCCTACGAGTCGTCGGCTTGCTGAGCATTTCCCAGTTTTTTGAGTAGCCTCCCTCCTTACAGGTTCCCTAATGCGCCGCCACGGTCCCTGGACAATAGTCAAATCTACCGAGGTTTACCAGGATCCGTGGATCCGCCTGCATCGAGATGACGTTATACGTCCCGATGGTTTAGCGGGTACGTACTCGACGGTGGACATCAAAACCGGTGTAACCGTGGTGGCGTTGGATGAGCAGAATGTGGTGCACTTGACCAGCGAGTTCCACTATGCCGTGGGCCGTGTCACGCTGGAAGGGGCCAGCGGGGGCATCGAAACTGGCGAGTCACCACTCGGTTCCGCCCAGCGCGAGCTACTGGAGGAATTGGGCATTATCGGTGCCAAGTGGACATCGCTGGGAACCGTGGATCCATTTACCTCGGCCGTGCGTTCTCCGGTCGAACTCTACCTGGCTGAAGAGTTGACCTTT
>JADLDX010000865.1 GCA_020846515.1 Pirellulaceae bacterium | reverse complement strand
CGTGGCAGTGCACTCGTCAAAATTGATGGCGGTGGTGGTACTCAGGATTTAATTGAATTTAGAGGTGATGCCAACGTATCCTTTACATACGCCTTTACGCGCGGTCAGCGGCTGATCGCCGAAAATGCCGGTCGACAGGAGTATGCCTTCCGCGGCATTGAGCGGGCAACCATTAGCGGTGGACCTAGTGCCAACATCATTGATGCCCGCGAGTTAATTTTCCCAGTCACGATTTATGGTAGCGGCGGCGATGACGAGTTATTCGGGTCCAGTAGTGCTCCGTCAACCATCTTTGGCGATGATGGTCATGATCGTATCTTTGGCAGTCGAAGCCCTGATACACTGCGGGGTGGTCGGGGAAATGATGTGATCTATGGGAACGATGGGGATGACTTGATCTATGGGGAAGATGGTCACGATATCCTAGTCGGTGGCTTTGGCGCTGATATGCTCTATGGCGGCAACGGCGACGATCTTTTAATGGGTGCTTACAGCCCGTATTTTGTGGGCAGTACGGAACGGGCCGCCCGGGAAGCCATCATGGCTGTTTGGACATCCACTATAAATTATACAGACAAAGTCACGGTGCTCAGGGAGACTGGAGTCGGTGTCGACAATTCGGCAAAACTCAACTGGTCAACGGTCTTCGACGATTTCGCGGTCGATACCTTTTTTGGCAACGCAGGTACCGATTGGTTCTTGTTGAATGTCTTCACTGAGCTCAACTTGCCCTTGGGTGGATTAAGAGACAAGTCGCCTGGCGAACTGGATACCTACTAAGCCCTATAACGGTACTAAAGTTTTAGGTCCACAAGCCTGGTCGGTTGGTCGGGGCGAATGATTCCCAGCAGAATAATGGCTCGACAAAAAAACATCGCCGCCTCCAACTTTGTGTTTGCGGTCGGACCAGGGAGAAGATAGGATCGTCGAAGACGAAATCGACTACCGCTGCTTACGCACCAAGTACTTGCAGCGGTTGCTGCAACGAACCCCCAAGATCACGACACACGAATTTCAACTGATAGGAGAGCAGCGATATGTCACTGCGTTGGATTATTTTGGGCTGCCTGATAACGCTGGGGCTAACCTCCCACGCACAACTCTCAGCGGCTGACAAGCAACCACCCAACATACTGTTCATCTTCTCTGACGACTTGGCCTATCAGGCCATCAGCGCCTACGGTGACTCGAGAAAGTTACTAGAGACACCGCATATGGATCGTCTTGCCCGCGAGGGGATGCGCTTTGATCGATGCCTGGTCGGCAACTCGATTTGTGGTCCCAGTCGAGCCACCATCTTGACTGGCAAGTATTCGCACATGAACGGCTTTTATAACAACTCGAACAGCCGTTTCGATAGCTCGCAGGTAACCTTTCCCAAATTGCTTCAAGCCGCTGGATATTCGACCGCCATCATGGGCAAGTGGCACCTGGTTAGCGATCCGGTAGGGTTTGACGAATGGCACATCCTGCCAGGCCAAGGCATCTACTACAACCCGCCCATGATTCACAAAGGCGAAAAGGTAAAGCACACGGGCTATACCACCGATGTGATTACGGACCTGTCCATTGATTGGCTGAAAAAACGCGACAAAACAAAACCATTTATGTTGATGAGTCAGCATAAGGCACCACATCGCGAGTGGTCGCCTGCCATCCGACATTTAGGTTGGGACAAGGATCGTCAGCACACTGAACCAGAAACGTTGTTCGATGACTTTGCCGGTCGCAGTCGAGCTGTCGTGGAACACGATATGGGTATCGATAAGACATTTACTGAATTGGACGCGAAACTCAAACCGGCTCCTGGATTAACGCCAGAGGAACGCCAACAATGGGACGCCTACTACGAACCGCGTAACGCGGCCTACCGCCAGGCCAAGTTGTCCGGTAAGGAGTTGGTTCGCTGGCGCTACAATCGCTACATGCACGACTACTTGGGTTGTGTGAAAGCCGTTGACGAAAGTGTAGGCCGGTTGCTTGAGTACCTGGAAAGTGAAGGCATTGCCGACAACACCATCGTCGTCATGACCTCCGATCAAGGCTTCTATCTTGGTGAACATGGCTGGTTCGATAAGCGTTGGATCTTTGAAGAGTCTCTGCGTACGCCTCTGTTGGTGCGTTGGCCCGGCAGCGTAAAGGCTGGCAGTAGCAGCAGTGAATTGGTATCGCTGGTCGATTTTGCGGAGACGTTTTTAGATGTCGCCGGTCAACCGATTCCCGCTGAAATGCAAGGACGTAGTCTGGTGCCAGTCTTAAAAGGCGAAACACCGGCCGATTGGCGCAAAAGTTTTTATTACCACTATTACGAATATCCGTCGCCCCACCATGTACGACCGCATTACGGCGTGGTGACCGATCGATATAAACTGGTGCATTACTACAACACCGACGTCGACGAATGGGAATTGATGGATCGTCAAAAAGATCCTTTGGAAACCAAGAGTTTCTACAATGATCCGGCGTACACGGATACGGTCCGAGAGCTTAAGACTGAGCTTGAACGCTTGCGTCGCGAATTGAAAGATACTGAGCCCGCACCGCGTAAGGCGTACGGTAACCAGCCCTTTTAAGTGCGTGCTTTCATGCACACTTTGTACAAGCGCCTCGATCACTTATGCGCTTAACTCACACGCACTCGGCTGGCACTTTGCTGGCCGGGTGTGGTCTTTGCACAGGCTTCAAACTCCCTCCCGGAGGTTCTAAGGTCATGCGTCGACGTCAATTTCTTACCACCACCACTGCTGCGGTGGCCAGTGGAGTTCTCATGCATAGTCTCCGTGCGGCTGATCCGACGACCGCGTTAGAACAAGCCGCAGAAATCCTGAAAACGGCCGTGGATTCCGGTCAGGTAGCCGCGGCCAGCATCGTCGCTCGCATCGGTGATGAACGCATCAGTCGCGCGTTTGGTTCTGCCAACATAGACAGTGCGTTTTTATTGGGGTCGATCAGCAAACCGATGGCCATTGCAGCCGTTATGCGTTTATTTGATCAGCGGGCTTTTGCACTGGAGGATCTGGCCAGTAAGTATCTGCCCGAGTTTAAAGGCGAGGGCCGCGAACTGGTTACGATCAAGCACCTGATGACCCACGTGTCAGGCTTGCCGGATCAGCTACCTGAGAATGCTCAGTTGCGACGAAGCCATGCCACGCTGGAAGAATTCGCGAAGGCGGCGATGCGCACGCCTTTGCATTTTTCACCGGGGACGAAGTACGAATACTCCAGCATGGCCATTTTATTGGCCACAGAAATTGCGCGAAGAATTTCTGGGAAGAGCATCCTTGAACTTGTCCAAGCCAATGTGGTCGAACCACTGGGTATGGATCATTCAGCCTTGGGCTACGGTCGACTGACCGCGCAACAGACAATCGCTGTGCAGACCGAGAAGGCGGCGCCTGAGGCTGGCGGTGGCGATCCAACGGCCAAGGCCTGGGATTGGAGCAGTCCCTACTGGCGACAATTGGGCGCTCCCTGGGGAGGCATGCATGCCTCCGCGCCAGACGTTCATCGGTTCCTGGAAGCTTTCATAAATCCACCGCCGGGTTTTTTAAGTCCGCAGACAGTGCAGCTAATGCTTCAGAATCACAATACCAGCTTGCGCGTTCCGCGCGGTTTGGGATTCGCACTAGGACCTTTGTCCATATCGCCAACCGTTACCGCCGAGACGTTTGGGCACAGTGGTTCGACAGGAACCTTAGCGTGGTGGGACCAACCACGCGGGCGATCATTGGTCATATTGACCTCATTGCCTGGCCAAGCCGTCAAACCACATCCGCGCGAGTTGGCATCAGCCAAAGTAGCAGGCTAGGCTAGGTTTTGTTTGCTTCAGCCGCGTTATTTCTTCGGTGGACTTGATTCGGCACCGGGGACGGGGCCGTTGGTCTTGCCTGCACGGGCGATCTGTTTGCCAGTGTCGATGCGTTCGCCTCGTTCTACCGCCGGGTCCAATTCAGTTTGTTCTACACTGGCTGGATCGGGCGTCGGATGATCTTCGTCTGGATGTTGATCATGATTGCTGTTTGATTTTTTGTTTTGGTTCGAGCTCGACATGGCGCAATCGCTTCTTTAGTGCGGGATGGATCCGAGAGCTGACAGCCTGATATGGTTTCATTCAGGCATGGCGGACAGACACCCCGTGCACATCCCGCGCCACGCCATCGCTGACTAAAAACGGGGTCAGGTCTCATTTACCGGCCGTAAACGATAAGATGGGTACAGGTCCAGACTAGCCCGAGTTGATCTGCGATGCACTTGAACTTTACCAGCCAGGAGTTGACGCTCGCGAAACGTCGCGTCCACACCGCCACCACCGCCATCGCCACCAGCATCTGCAACATCGATAGTTGATACCAACGCTTAGGAGTGCTCATGGTCCTGCTGCTCGGTTGATGGGACTGTGTCGAGGGAGATGGGCATGCGATAAAGCGGCTCGCTCCAATTTTTCACTGTGTGCTTCTTAACGCGCTACTTGCTTCGTACACTGCCTTGCGAAGTCGATTGATACCACCGATCGGTTGGTGCTGTGAAAGAGTATGCCATGGATTGAACGACATTCGTTCTATTGAGCGTGCAAATTGCTGCGAATCTTCGGACGCCAATTCTTGTTGAGGCAACACAACACGTGCCACGTCAACTACATCTTTTCCCTCCCAAATTACACTTGCATCTTCGACTGGATGCCGGTTGGGATCTTGTTGAAATTGCACTCTCATTCTCAATGCCACTTCGTCTTTACGGAGTCGCTCGGCCAGCTCTTTTGTCAGAAAGTCGTCCTCGGCTGAACTTGGAACTGAGCTTGTGCGAGAGAAGGTCTCGGGGCTTACTGAAAACTTTATAGCCGCGGTACCAAGTCTGTAAGGGGACATGCTGTGGTATTCCTCTTCAACCACGCTGGAGATTTTCTTTGGAACATGTCTTGCAACTCTAGCGAACTGGCTGATCCGTGAAGGCGTGAACAGAAAAAACGCAGGCATCATCCGAGAACCGATTGCTTCCGGGAGTCGAGATAGATGGAGTCGCCATCGCATAAATGCCGCATACTGCTTTGCATCGCGGATAGGAAAGGACTTGAAGTTTATCATTACGAAGTCTTGGACAGGACTATCACCGGCGTTACCAATCATCAATTTAATTGCGAGCCCACGACCATCTTTAATCAGATCCGGTTGAATGCGACCGGTGCCGTTTGAAAATCTAAGGATTGCATCGAATGAACGCGGTTGAGAGAAGAGCCCATGTCGTGCGCGGGAGTCCTCGATGTCTAGAACTTCAAACTTCGCTTTTAGTCCGGCCGTAGCCTTCGCGTGCTGTCCTCTGAAGCGTTCTGTCTTCGTGCGCTTACGAAGGGCGATGCTATCATCAATAATTTGCTGTACGAATCTTGCTTCATCCGCCGGTGGGTACTCTTTACCAAGCTCGAGTTGCATGGATTGCTTCCTTTGACAAATTTAGCGAATGCCACAATACAAAGTATTTAGAATCGATTTATTAAGCTAACAGGCAAATGTATCCATTACAACGCCTGCGTGAGGCCACTGTTTTGCGCCGACGCGTATTCGCGCCAGAAACAAGTTCGGTGCGCTCCTCAAAGGTCTGCTCCATTGCTCTGCCTGCAATCGAGTCGTGAGCCCCACGCATTCCAAGAAGTGCAATCGCCGCTATCGCTACTACTGTTGCACGAATGCGCAGAAGACCGGCTGGAGCAACTGTCCGTCCAAGTCGATTCCCGCCAAACGGATTGAAGACTTCGTGGTCCAGCAGATTCGCCACGTCGGCACCGATCCTGGCCTAATAGCGGACACCATCGCAGCGGCCAACCGGGAGAGCGAGGAAGAGCGCGACGCGCTGGACGCCGAGCTCCGACTACTCAAGAAGGACGTTCAGGCCTGGACCCAAGAACTGCCAACCGCAACGGCTGGACGGCAGGCGGACCTCCACGAACGGCTCGCGGCAGCCGAGAAACGAGCGACCGAACTGCACGAAGCTCGGGCTGCCATCCTGGTCATCGATCCAGCGGAAGTTACCGCCGCCTTGGCAGACTTCGACAAGCTCTGGGCCGCCCTGACGCCGGCCGAACAGATCCGAGTGGTCGAACTACTGGTCGAGCGCATCGATTACGACGGAGCCACAGGTCGCGTGGTCGTCACGTTCAGTCCGCAAGGAACTCTTTCACTTGGAGTCGCAGCATGAAAGTCGAAAGCACAATCCATTTCGGCAATCCGCGCAAAGCCAAGCCCCAGAAGGCTGTCCAAGGCCGCATCCCACGCATCGCCAAGCTCATGGCGCTAGCTATCAAAATGCAGGGGATGGTCGATCGGGGCGAGGTCCAGGACTACGCAGAGCTAGCGGAATTGGCGATGGTGAGTCGCGCCAGGATCACGCAGATCATGAATCTGAACTTGCTAGCCCCGGAGTTGCAGGAGCGGTTGCTATTCCAGCCTCCCGTGGACTCTGGTCGGGATTCGATCACGCTGCGCGGGCTGCAGGCGGTTTGTTTGGAGGTGGATTGGGGAAGGCAAACATTGACCCGATAATATGGGTACACTGATAAGTGTTTCTCGGCACAAGCGCCGGAAAATTAGTATTTATCGGCGCTGCGCCGGAGAATTGTAAGTTCGACCTACGTCGATTAAGGTACGCGGCTTTTCGGCTCTGGACTTAACCACGGATTACACGGATCGCACGGATTTACTCAGGCCGTATCCTGGCATTATCCGTG
>JADLDX010000864.1 GCA_020846515.1 Pirellulaceae bacterium | reverse complement strand
TGTATTCCTGCATCTGGCACGAGAGCAAGGTAATACTGTTTCCGATGCCTTCTATCGCGTGATTGCTCTTGTACTTGTGCCCGCTCTGGCCATGCATGTCCTGGCTGCTGTTTTCCTGACCTGGGTGGTACATCACTGGGTGGTGATGGGTAATGTAGTGCAGATCATGATCTTCTTCGCGTTGGCGACAGTATCCAATCTTGGCATGATCTACATCACGCCAGCCTATATCAGCCTCATCGGTCGGAGCGACCTGAATTTTATTTTTCGCAGCCAGAGCATCGTCGCAATAACGAACATCGTCGCTTCGCTCGTTCTGATCCCTTTTTTCGGGCTGCTAGGCGCAGTGTTCGGATTGCTGGGCGCAACTGCCTACAACGTGGCGGCCATCTATCGCAGGCATGAACGTGTCGTGGGCGTCGGCAGTGGGGTGTCGGCCGTGAACTTGACACGTTCAGGCCGGTTCATTTTTACGGTGCTGGTGTTTTGCGGCGCAATTTTGATGGGCATGGGTCATGCTGTTAATTACTATGCTTATGGCATCATTTGTGTCGCCATGACTTATGTCATAAAAGATGAACCCCTTTGGGCGATGTTGTATGCACGATTGAAGGGAAGCCAATGAGCAGGGAAAGCGAGACGGCCTGCCCCGGTTGTGGTTCTGGCGCACTTCTTATTGGCCCGATTCCTGGCAGCAACTCATTTGCGGGGCGCCAGCTGGACACGGTGTTGCCTGGCGGAAAGCTGTGGCGGTGCAGCGCCTGTAATCTGGTCTTCCGTTATCCGAGGCTGGCCAAGAAATCTTTGGACGAGCTCTATCGGGAAGGCCACTCTGACAGTTGGCCTGAGCCAGCAGGCAACCGTGCCGACTGGCGAATCGTGAAGAAGATTCTGGACGAACATCCCAATCTAACGCGGGTTCTGGATGTCGGATGCTTTGACGGAAGGCTGCTGGATTCGCTGGGCTCCCAATACGAGAAATTGGGTATTGAGATACACGAGGAAGCGGCGCGCCGAGCAGAAATGCGTAGCGTGAAAGTAATTGGTCGCGACTTCGATAAATTACCGGTTGTACAAGGTGGCGTCGATGCCGTTTTGGCCATGGACGTCATCGAGCACACAGAGGATCCGATGGCGTTTCTGGCCAAGTTAGCCGAGATAGTGAAGCCCGGCGGGCTGATCCTGATCGGAACTGGAAATTCCCACGCGCTCACTTTGCGGCTCATGGGTATTGCATACTGGTATTGTCATATCGCTGAGCACATCTCGTTCATCAATCCTCGTTGGGTCGACTATACAGCCCGAGAACTCGGATTGGATAAGGTTGCCCTACACTCGTTTTCGCATGGCGGCGGGCATGTTAGGCAGCGCGCCAGGGAAGCGGCACTCAATATTTTCTATCGCATGGCACCCACCCTGTTCGCCAGATTCCGGCAACTTGGGGCGGGTCACATCGATGTAACCCGCTTTCCGGAGCTGAACAAGGTACCGCCCTACTGGCTGACCGCCAGGGATCACTTTTTGATTGTGTTCCGGAAGATATAGCGCCGAACTCCTCGGTCTTGTATAAGATTCATGCGATTGTCCTGGGGACAACCATTGATCGGGGTTTTGCAGCAAATGCGTGGCTACCCCAGGGGTGTCGATGCGCATGCTACGGAACTTGGGCATTCTGAAAATGCGGTTATTGCGGCCCACACGGTCGCTCCAGTACAAAGCTGGCACAGGCGAGGAGACGAACGGCCAGCGCGACAAATACGATGGGCAGCACAAGAAGCACAGCCGCTACCAACGCCACTGCGAAGTCAAACAAACGCTTCATGGTCGGAAGCCTTCAACGGCACGCCGCAGCCCTTCATCGACTGACACGGGGGGCTTCCAGCCGAGGGTGGTGCGGGTGTGACCGATATCAACTTGCAGGTTGCCCAGTAGGCGTTGCGCTTGGTCGCGCCTACCCAGAAGGGCTGCACCGGCGTAAAGCAGCGCAGTGGGAACCGGGATCAACTGCGGGGCACGGTTCATAGCCCGACCCAGGCGGCGCAGCAGTTCGGTGGTCGAGAGATCTTCACCGTCGCTCACTAAGAAAGTCTTGTTCGCGGCTGCGGGGTGATCGATACAAGTGACCAGCAGGTCTACAAGGTTGTCGAGGGCGACGAAACTACGGCGATTGTCAGTGATAGATCCCAGCGGCAGCGGCAGGCCGCGTTGCACGGCGCGCATGAGCGCGGCGAAGTTGGCCTTGACACCAGGGCCGTAGACCAAGGGCGGTCGTACAACCACGACCTCGAGGCCAGTAGCAGCCGCGATGACCCGCAAGCCGTCTTCGGCTTCGCGCTTGGAGACACCATAAGGATCCTGGGGCGCAGGCCTGTCATCGTATCGGTACGCTTGACCGGGTTCAGTCCGCTCACCGTTGACCTTGATGCTGCTCACGAACACGAACCTTTGGGCCCCAGCTTCAGCTGCTTGCTGAGCCAAAGCTAGCGTGCCTGTCGTGTTAACCTCACGAAACGCCACAAGCGGGTCGTCTACGCGATCCTGCATGACCTGTACGCGGGCGGCCAGATGCACCACGACGCGCACACCACTAAGGATGGGTCCGAAGTCGGCATCCAACCAGAGCGGTGGAATGGTTTGATGTTCCACGCTAGGCACGGGGGCGATGTCGACGGCCCGCGATGCGGCCCGTACAGGATGAGCTGCCAATTGAGCCAGGCGGTTAACCAAAGCACAGCCCACCAGGCCAGTGCTGCCCGTGACCAGAACGGTCATGGTCGAATGAACTCCATCAGCTTAGCCGGGTACTTAGAAAGGATCTTGAAGATGTTGGTGCTGATGCCGTTCTCGCGACACGAGCGCAGCACCTCTTGGTTGAGCAGCCACTTACTACGCAGCCCCGCATTGCTAACCCCTCCCGACTGCATGCGCACCATGATCAGCGGTAGATGCCGGTACCTGAGCTGTCCATGGGCAAAGGCTCGGACAACGAAATCGAAATCACCTGCAATGCGGAAGTGAGTGCGAAAACCGCCCAGCTTCTGGTAAACGCTGCGCTTCATGAACAGCGCCGGATGCGCGGGCATCCAACCATAGGCCAAACGGTCGGGACAAAAACGGTCGGATCGGTAACGGCGGACATTGCGTTCCGGTGCACAGGGGTTGAAGAACACTACATCACCAAAAAGTGCATCAAGCCCGTATTGCTGCATCTCATGCGCCACGCGCGACAGCACTTCTGGGTCCGCGTAGGCATCG
The DNA here is from genome assembly GCA_020846515.1 of Pirellulaceae bacterium. Taxonomy (GTDB): domain Bacteria; phylum Planctomycetota; class Planctomycetia; order Pirellulales; family Pirellulaceae; genus Aureliella. The sequence goes on along the minus strand of JADLDX010000864.1, from coordinate 149 downwards.
TCGGCGTTCAGGAAGCATACGATATCGCCTGTAGCGTATCCCAGTCCCTTGTTCATCGCGTCGTAAATACCCTTGTCGGACTCGGAAGTAATGCGTGTAAAGGATGTGCTGTGTGCCTGCGCAATCTTCACTGTTTCGTCCATGGACGC
>JADLDX010000863.1 GCA_020846515.1 Pirellulaceae bacterium | reverse complement strand
GTCCACCGTCTGGCGACGGGTGGCTACGAGACCACCGTCTGGCGACGGGTGGCTACGAAGAACGGTATTGTCCTCAATCAACCATTCTCTACGCACGTAGGATTCACTTTATATGTCTCTTCGCACTTCGTTTCAGGATGGCACCGATTCTGGTTGCAAGTCAGCTCTTCGTGGCAGGTCATTTCTTCGCGTTCGAGCGGCTTTTACGTTAGTTGAGTTGCTGGTGGTCATTGCGATCATCGGCATTTTAGTTGGGCTGTTGTTGCCGGCTGTTCAAGCCGCTCGCGAGGCCGCTCGACGCATGCAATGCAGCAACAACCTCAAGCAGATGGGGTTGGCCATGCATAACTACGAGTCGGCCTTTAAGCGTTTACCGTCGGGCAACATGGTCGGTGCGTCGTTTACGGTTGGACTGTCCGTTCACTCGCGATTGCTACCGATGATGGAGCAATCGGCGGCTTACAAAATGGTCAATTTCAACTTTGCCTACAACCATGTGAACAACGATGCCGCACGGCTGCAACGGATTTCGACTTTCATGTGCCCGTCGGACAATTTCTCCCAATTGCCGACAACTCTAGGCGGGCCTAACAGCTACTACGCCAACTCGGGCACAAACATCTTGGCCGGTTCACCGCCGACGTCCTCGAGCGATCCGAACTTTGGGATGCCCGAATGCAATGGTCTCTTCTATCGAGACAGCAAAGTTCGAATGGCTGACATTCTGGATGGGTTGAGCAACACGTTTGCCTTTTCCGAACGCGTGGGTGGCGATGGCAACAACGGCATCTCGACACCCATCTCCGATACTTTTCAGCCCGGTACCAATCCTGCCAATGCCGACGAAGCTCGCCGCGATTGTATGAACGTCAACGTGGCTGACTTGAGCAGGCAAGGCTATTCGAACGTGGGTGCGCCATGGTTGCAGGCTTATCATTCCACGACTCTGTACTACCATGTCCTGCCACCCAACACGCGTTCTTGCATGTTTCCGCCTGGACGCATCGCTACGACCGCTGGGAGTCGGCATACGGGTGGCGTTATGGCGAGCGTGGCCGATGGTTCTGTGCAGTTTGTCTCTAGCAGTATTGATCTGACTATCTGGCGCGCGTTGGGAACGCGAGCTAGCGGCGAAGTGGTCACGGAGTTTTAATCCATGATGCAACCAGCGCAGATAGAAAGTCCATGGTCCTGGAGGGATTTAGTTGGCAGAGTCCTGTTTCGTAGAGTCAAACATGGCAGTGCCATACATGGCCGGGGCGTCATCGGCTGGTGGGTCCTCGGTTGGCTGACCATGTGCGGATGTAGTTCGCCCTCGTTGAGCACTGATCCGCAGGCCGCTCGACGTGTGCTAGAGGACACACTGCAGGCGTGGCAGCAAGGCAAGCAACCCGACGAACTTAAATCGCTCTCTGCGCCGATATACGTGGGCGATTTACGCTGGGAGAAGGGGGCCAAGCTGATCGAATTTAGCATTGCCTCTGAGGGCGAGTATCACCAGTCGAGCGTGCGCTTTAACGTACGCATGCGCGTAGCGGGTGAGCCGAAGGCGAGTGAAAAGGTCTATTGGGTATCGACCAATCCAGCCAACACGGTAACGCTGGCCGATTGACCAGGCATCAAACGGCCGAGCATGTCGCTGGGCCGTTCTGATTGTTGAAGCTGAACGCTGTGACGACTTTGCCTGACATCAATGCCAGACATTATCGCTGCATGGCATCGATTGAGCGTTTTACTTTTGTGGTACGGTCTCAATATCTTTGAGCGAGCGGCCAAGTCGCTTGCGATTTTGTTGACCGCGTGAGCCACCGTTACCGCCCGTGCTGCCGTTGCCACCCACGCCTGCCAGCATCGGCGCAGCGGCGGCGGCTGGCGCACCGTTTTGTAAAAAGGCGACAACATCTGGATGCAGTTCATCGGTCGCGGGCGGTGTACCCAGTTGATCGATGGCATCGCTGACACCTAGCAATACCGATTGTCGAACGCCGTCTCGAATCCAGCCAAAAAAATTGATGTTGCTCATAGTGAGCCTCCCGTCCATGGGTTTAATAGTCGATGTGAAAAACAGGTCGAGTGTAGCTGGCGAAGGAATGTCTTCGCCTTGCAGAGTCTTAAAGTGCACCGGCCGCCATGCGCTCGGCAGCTATCTCATGGCGATGCATCGTTTCGCCCAGTTCCAGGAATTCCTGAGCGAGTTGGCGATAGTCTTCGGCACCATTGGATGTTGGTGCGTAATCGATAATCGACTGTCCGAAACTGGGTGCTTCGGCCAGCCGTATGTTGCGGCGAATTCGGGTTTCAAAGAAACGCGCGCCAGCCCAGACGGTGGACCCTGCGGATTGCATCCGCAAAAAGTCTTCCACATCTCGGGTAACTTCGGCGGCCAATCGAGTACTCGATTCATACATGCACAGTACCACGCCTGACAGACGCAGGCCTGGATTCAAACGCTTGGCGACGATCTCGATGGTGCGCAACAACTTGCTCAAACCGTGCAACGCCAGGAAATGCGGTTGCAAGGGTAAGAAGACTTCATCGACACTGGTGAGCGCGTTGAGGGTCAAGACGCCCAGCGACGGTGGGCAATCGAGAATCACATAGTCAAACGGTTCATCATCGACTTCCATTTTGTCGCGCAAGATGACTTCGCGGCCAACTTCGCCGGCCAGTTCCAGTTCGGCGGCTGCCAGGTCGAGATTGGCGGGCACGACCGCCAGGTTGGGTGATACCCAGCGCCGGGCATCGGCGATCATGGCGTCGCCACACAGCACGTCGTAGATATTGGTTTGGTGATCCACGACCGACATACCCAGGTGCAACGAGGCATGGGCTTGAGGGTCCAGATCGATCACACAAACTCGTTTCCCGGCTTCGGCCAGGGCGGATGATAGGTTAACAGCGGTGGTGGTCTTACCCACGCCACCTTTTTGATTGATGACCGCGATCTTGCGCATGCGCATGGTCAGTGACTCCATTCGTTTCATAGGTCAGTGCTGTGGCTGGGCAATGGTTGCTTTGCCATGCACCCATTTCCGGGTACGGGATCGGATTGGGCGGATCGTCCGGACTATAGCGGAATCGGGGCTGGAATCGCCAGAGCGTTTTTCTCAGGAAGCAACGGCAATTTACCTAGTTTGTCAGCCAGCGGCCTATGGTTGAGCTGCCGCCCCGCTCAAACATTTTATAACCGTTTCGGTCCTACTCCCCATTTGGCGCACCATGACGCATTCAAAAGCAGAGCGAATCGGAATTCTTACCAGCGGTGGCGACTGCCCAGGACTGAACGCAGTCATACGAGGCACCTACAAAGCCGCCAGGCAACTGGGGTATGAAGTCATTGGATTTCAGAAGGGCTACGAAGGGCTGGTCGATCCGGTCAGCTACGTGCACCTGGATGACCAGTCCACGGCTGGCATCTTGATCCAAGGGGGGACCATCCTCGGCTCGACTAACAAAGGACGTTTCGCAGCCATCAGCGGCGAGAATACGCGGATCGATCTCGATCCGCAGCTACTGCGCGGCGTGCGACGCACGATCGATGAGCTAAACGTTCGCGCGTTGGTTTGCATCGGCGGCGATGGCTCGCTGGCCGTCGCTCAGCAATTTCATGAACAAGGCATTCCCGTCGTAGGTGTACCCAAGACGATCGACAATGACTTGTCTTGCACAGCCTTTACTTTCGGTTTCGATTCAGCCGTATCGTGCGCCACCGATGCGTTGGATCGATTGCATACGACTGCGGCTAGCCATGAACGCACGATGGTGCTGGAAGTCATGGGGCGACATGCCGGTTGGATCGCGTTGCACGCCGGTATCGCTGGCGGTGCCGATTGCATTCTTATTCCAGAGATTGCATGGAGTTATGACAATATCTGTTCTAAGATCCTTTCCCGGCGCAGCGCTGGTCGCAACTTTACGCTGATCATTGTGGCTGAAGGAGCCACCCTGCCCGATGGCGACCTGGTCACATGCGAACAGACCCTGCCCAATCGTCGCGCCAGCCAACCGCGGCGCGTCGAAGATCGACAAGTGCGTTTAGGTGGTGTGGGTAACATTATTGCGACCGAACTGAGCGATCGCTTGCATACCGAAACACGCAGCATGCTCTTGGGGCATCTGCAACGCGGTGGCGGACCAACTCCGTTTGACCGCTTTCTCGCTACTCAATATGGTGTGCATGCGATGCGACTGGTGGCCGGCGGTCAGTTCGGCCGTATGGTCTGCTACCAACCGCCCAACGTCAGCGATGTCATGATCGCCGATGCGATTGGTCAACTAAACAAAGTTGATCCTTTGGGCGCTGCGGTACAAACCGCTCGCGGTCTGGGGATTAGCTTCGGCGATCTTCTGCCAGAGGGATCGGTGTTTGGCCCTGTGTCGATGTCTGCATCGCCAACAACTTCGATACCTGCTTCGAGCAGTGTGTTGTTGCCCACATCGGGTTTGCCCGTGCCGACAGCCACGCTGAGCAACTTCTAAGCGGCATCGGCGCCAGCCGTCCGGTGTTGTAAGCGGTATCGGAGCCAGCCGTCCGGTATTGTAAGCGGTATCGGCGCGAGCCGTCCGGTGTATTGGTTGTTGTATTGCTGAAGAACCGGGCAGCTTGCGCTGCTCCGCTTTCGTTTACTCGCTCTTTTTCGCTTTTTTCTTAGCGGCTTTTTTCTTGGGAGCCGCTTTCTTTTTGGCTTCAGCAGGTGCTTTGGTCTTGGGGCTGGCTGCTTTCTTGGCGCCTTTGCGTGGCGCTTTCTTTTTGCTACCGCCCATTGCGGCGCGCGTGGCCAACAGATCAAGCGCCTGGTTGAACGTCAAAGTGGTTGGATCGAGATCTTTCGGTAGGCTGGCATTGGTTTCGCCATCGGTGACATAAGGACCATAGCGACCGTCCAATAGTTGAATGGCATTGCTGGTCACGGGCGAGACTTCGAAGACCTTGATCGGTTCTTTCTTGGCCGCAGCGGCGCGGCCGCCGCGCGCATTGGTTTTGGGTTGCGCAAGTAGCTCAATGGCTTGCTCATAAGTCACATCGATGGGCGACAGACCGGTTGGCAGGCTGCGTGTTTCAGAACCGCATTGAATGTATGGCCCAAATCGACCATCTCGCGCGATGACTGGTTCGTTAAGCTCTGGATGTGAACCCAAGGTGCGCGGTAGTGACAAGAGTTTCAGAGCGATGTCCAGATTGACATCGGCTGGTGAAATGCTCTTCATAATCGAGGCATTGCGTTTTTCAGTATCGTCGTTGTCGCCCAATTGGATGTAAGGGCCGAAGCGACCGTTCTTGACATAGATGGGCTTACCGGTGGCTGGGTCGTGGCCCATAGGCTCTTCGCCTTTGGCCGCGCCGGCCAGCAGTTCCAGCGCTTTTTCGAGTGTGATTTCGTCCGGTGGCATCTGATCGGGCAAGCTGGCTTTGCGGTCACCATGTTCCACGAACGGACCATATCGACCAACGCGCACGACGACGTCATCCACTTGGTTGTCTTCCGACTTGCCCAATCGAAAGCGACTGATCTCGCGCGGGTCGATCTCTTTGACCTTGCTGTCCAGCAGCGGTTTCAGGCCCTTAATGGGTTCGAAATAAAACTGCTTCAAATAGTCGACGAAGCCATGTTCATTGCGACTGATCGCATCCAGGTAGTCTTCCATTTGGGCTGTAAAGTCGTAGTCG
>JADLDX010000862.1 GCA_020846515.1 Pirellulaceae bacterium | reverse complement strand
TCCGTTGCCGGCCGATACGATTGCGGCGTGCAAATCCAGCGCGGCGGTATTGCTGGGAGCGGTGGGTGGACCTAAGTGGGATGATCCCAGCGCGAAGACCCGGCCCGAAGCCGGTCTGCTGCGTATACGTAAAGAGATGCAGCTGTTCGCCAACCTACGCCCAATTCAAACCTTTGCGGAACTGGTCGACGCGTCGCCGCTGAAACGCGAAATCGTCGAAGGGACCGACATTCTGTTCTTTCGCGAGCTGACCGGTGGCATCTATTTTGGTCCTTCCGGACGCGAAACAGTGGATGGCATCGAACAAGCTTACGCGACCGAATTGTACAGCGTGCCTGAGGTGGAACGCATCGTGCGACTGGCGGCCGCTGCGGCCCGCGGTCGACGCAAACATCTAACCAGTGTCGATAAAGCCAATGTGCTTGAGCCCAGCCGACTGTGGCGGCAAGTGGCCGCGCGCATCATGCGCGACGAATTCTCCGATGTGCGCTACGATGTGGTCTTGGTCGACGCCATGGCCATGCACTTGATCAGTCGCCCTCGCGACTTCGACGTGGTGGTGACCAATAACATTTTCGGCGATATCTTGACCGATGAAGCCTCCATGTTGCCAGGCTCGCTGGGCATGTTACCTAGTGCCTCCATTGGCAGCAGTGGTCCAGGCTTGTATGAGCCGATCCATGGTTCCGCACCGGATATTGCCGGCAAGGGAATCGCCAATCCGCTGGCCACGATTCTGGCGGCTGCCATGCTGCTGCGTCACTCTCTAGCCTTGGAGACCGAAGCGTCAGCCATTGAAAAGGCAGTACAAGCAGTGTTGGCCAGCGGGGCACGCACCAAAGATATCGCTCATGGCGGCTCTGCCATCGGCACAGTAGAAATGACCGATCGAGTCATCCAAGCGTTGCGAGCCTGATTGTCGCCCCGACATTTATGTAGCCCCGGCACTCCGTGACGGAGTTCTTGCGTTGGAGTATAGAAGAGAATGACGAGTCGCGGAGCGATTCGTCTACAGGTCGCGGAACGATTTGTTTACGTAAAGGTACACGTCATGAAACGGTCTAGTACGGCTGGCTGGCTTGTGAGTGGGTTTTGGGTTTGCCAGTTGATGGCGGGCTTATCAGGGTATGTCTTGGCTGATGATAAAGGAGTGCCGGCAGTGACCAGTGAAGACACCAATGATCCGCATATATGGTTAGAGAACGTTACCGACGAAAAGTCATTGGACTGGGTGCGAGCTCGCAATGCCAAAGCGGAAGCCAAACTGCAGAGCGATCCGCAGTACCAAAAGCTGTATGACGATATTCTGTCGATCCTCGACTCCGAGGCACGCATACCGATGGTCTCCAAGCACGGCGACTACCTGTACAACTTCTGGCGCGACAAGCAGAACGAACGTGGTTTATGGCGACGAACCACGATGGACCAATACAAGTTTGCCAATCCCACGTGGGATGTCATCTTGGATTTGGACAAGTTGGGCGCCGAAGAAAAAGAGAATTGGGTGTGGCACGGAGTTGAGATGCTTCGGCCTGATTACAAGCGATGCTTGATCACGCTTTCGCGCGGTGGTGCCGATGCGGATGTGACTCGCGAGTTTGATTTAGAGAAACGCGAATTCGTAAAAGATGGTTTCGTGCGTCCAGAGGCCAAGGGTGGTATGGGTTGGATCGACCTGGATCACGTCTTCATCATGACCGACTTTGGTGACGGTTCGATGACCGAGTCGGGGTATCCGCGCGTGGCCAAGTTATGGAAACGTGGCACACCCATGTCGGCAGCCCGCGTCATCTATGAGGGTGAATTGAAAGACATGGCCATCAGCGCCGGGCATGATGATTCACCCGGCTTTGAACGAGACTTCGTACGACGAGCGATCGCGTTTTATAACGACGAACTGTATCAACTCAAGGACCAAGGCAGCCTGCGCAAAATCGATGTGCCGAACTCGGCCAGCAAAGCTGTGTTCCACGAGTACTTGGCGCTTGAACTGCGTGAACCATGGGAAGTAGCAGGCCAGAAGTATAAGGCCGGTTCGCTGCTGCTGACAAACTTTGACAAGTTCATGAGTGGTCAGCGTCAGTTTGATGTCGCATTTGAACCCAGCGAAAACACGGCCTTATCCAGCTTCAGCTTTACGAAAGATTACGTACTGTTGAATGTGTTGGAGGACGTCAAGAATCGTATCTATGTGCTCTCCAATAACGGTACCGGATGGAAGCGAGAGCCTCTAGTGGGCGCGCCAGCGTTCGGAACGGTGAACGTCAGCCCGGTGGATGCCGAAGAGTCCAATGAGTTCTTCATGACGACCACGGATTACCTGACGCCGACGACGCTGTCGTATGGAGTGGTTGGCCAGCCGCCCGAGAAGCTGAAAAGTTTGCCGGCCTTTTTTGATGCCGATGGATTGGAGATTACGCAGCACTTCGCGACCAGCGACGATGGAACTCGCGTACCTTACTTTATGGTCGCCAAGAAGAACTTGAAACTGGATGGTTCGCATCCCACGCTACTGTATGGTTACGGTGGTTTCGAAATCTCATTGCAACCCAGTTACAGTGGCAGTGTAGGACGCGCGTGGACCAGCAAGGGTGGTGTATACGTCGTGGCCAATATTCGAGGTGGCGGGGAGTACGGTCCGCGTTGGCATCAAGCAGCGCTGAAGTCGAATCGATTGCGCGCGTACGAAGACTTCGCGGCGGTCGGGAAAGATCTTATCGCACGCCGAGTTACTTCGACTCGACATTTGGGTGTCCAGGGCGGATCCAATGGCGGCTTGCTGGTAGGTAACATGGTTACGCTCTACCCAGAGCTGTTCCATGCCGCCGTTTGTCAGGTGCCGCTGTTGGATATGAAGCGTTACAACAAACTGTTGGCTGGTGCTTCCTGGATGGCCGAATACGGCAACCCGGATATACCGGAAGAGTGGGCCTACATCCAGAAGTTCTCGCCCTATCAAAATGTGAAGCAGGATGTGAAGTATCCCACCGTGCTGTTCACCACTTCGACGCGCGATGATCGCGTGCATCCGGGCCATGCGCGCAAAATGATGGCGCGTATGGAAGAGTATGGTCACAATGTGCTCTATTGGGAAAACATTGAGGGTGGCCACGGTGGTGCGGCCAACAACAAGCAAGCGGCTACCATGCAAGCCTTGGCATATATCTTTTTGAAACAGCAGTTATAGCGGAATCGGCGCTAGCCGTCCGGTTCCGCCTGGCTTTTCGCGGAGAAACACCGGGCAGCTTGCGCAGCTCCGCTTAAAATTAAACGGTCTTGTGTTTTTGCAGTCAGTCGCGCGCCTAATCTCGGAGTACGTCCGGCAATCAGTACTCCTGCGGCTGACTGTTAAACGACTGATTGCTTTCAGAATCGTCCGGACACGAATAATAGGTACAGGCTGACATCTGGCCCGCATCAGGCGGGCACATGACGCGAAAACGACGCGAGAAATGGTCAAGGTTTGGCCGTTACAGAACCCTAAGAGGTTTTGTCATCTATGTCTGCGTCTGTGTCCTACAACCATCCTACGTCCGCAGCTTCGGAATTAGCCGAAGATACTGCGCAGTTAGCCATGCGTTTGGGTGGGCCGGTAGTACAAATTGCCGTAACCGCAGATCAGGAGCCCTCACTCGCCAGCGTTAAAGATTGCCTGATCGCGCTTGGCCTGTCGGGGGCCGGACCAACCACCGAAGCTTGCTGGAGTGCGGCGCGAGCCCTGCAATTCGACGGCCAGGCGTTGCCACTGGCTTTGGCGCCCGACTTGACTCTGGTCTTCTACGGTATGGGAACGGAGCCATTTTGTGCCCGACTGGTCACGGCGATCGCGGCGCCGCCAGCGGTGGCCAAATCGCTCATGCAGTCGGCTGGCGAAGCCACGCGTCTGCAGCGACAGGCTGCCAAGCTGCAAACACAACTGGACATATCGGCTCAGCAATTAGCGCAGAGCTTCGAGGAGCAATGTTGGCTGCGCGACTTGGCGCGAAACATGTCGATATCGCATGACACGGCCAACGCGAATCTGCTGGCTCAAGGCATTCTCAAGCCGCTGTTGGATCTACTGCGCACGGAGACGTTGTACTTGTTGGTGCGCGACGACGAAACGACGCGGTCGGGATTGGCCAGTTGCTACTTCGGTTCAGACAAAGTCTCTTTGCCGGAGATGGCCAGCCTGCTCCCGAGTTTGATTCAAAACAAGCCGACCGGCGCGATCGTCCTGAACCACGCCCACCTGCTATCGGAACGCGTACAATCTCTAGTGGCCGTGCCAGTCCTATCATGCGATAGACCATTGGGTTACATCGTGGCCATTAATCGCACGACGCCGAACATCGCGCATGCGTTCAGTTTGTTGGATCCTGAGTTCGGAACTGTAGAAGTCGGTTTGTTGGAAGAAGCCAGCGTACTGCTAAGCACGCAGACTCACAACATTCGCTTGATACTGGACAGTCAGCATCTGGCCTTGGGGACCCTGCAAGCGATGAGTCGCGCGATCGATGCGCGCGACCCGTACACTCGCGGTCACAGCGAACGCGTCGCCCGTTTGTCGTTTGAAATCGCCGAAATATTGGGCTTGGAAGAAACCGCCTGTCAAGAGATTTATGTGGCTGGCATCTTGCATGACGTGGGCAAGATCGGTATTCCGGATCGCGTGCTCTTAAAACCAGGCGCGTTGAGCGACGAAGAGTTTGACATCATCAAGCAACATCCGGAAATTGGTTACCGAATCGTCGAGCAACTGGGCAAGTTGCACTTTACATTGCCGGGTGTGTTGTACCATCACGAACGTTGGGATGGACGTGGTTATCCGCAAGGCCTGGCTGGTGATGATATTCCACTGATGGCCCGCATCATCGCTGTGGCCGATAGCTTTGATGCCATGACCAGTTCCCGTCCATATCGCCATGCCATGCCGCTGACCCAAGCCTGTGAAATCATTAACGAGGGTAGTGGTAAACAGTGGGATGAGATGCTGGTCCGTTGCTTTCAGCACTGGAGGCAACAACGTCAATCATCGTTGCCTCAACTGCCCGCCAATGGCGTCAGCCTGATTCCGCAAGAACCGCCTTATGCGGATATCACGCAGAGCATCTTGTCGCTTCAGTTGTAATTTCGCGTAACGTGGCCAGCGTTCGCTCAACCTCTTCGGCTGTATTGGTGTGCATCAGACCCAAACGCACCATGCCATGGGCCTGTTGTCCCAGAGCTTCGCAAATGGCAATGGCATAGTAATGCCCATGCCAGCAGTAAATGCCGCGTTCGGCCAGGCGGGCCGCGACCTGGGCCGATGGCAATCCATCCACCGCCAGAGCCAGAGTCGGTACGCGTGCGTGGAATCGATGAGGATCGGTAATACCAAACACAGTCACTCGCGGGATCTGCTGCAGGCCTGCGATCAGGCGAGTCAACAACTGACGCTCGTACTGCTCGATCGACTGCATGGCGGCTATCAACGCGGCGCGACGTGGCGCCGTCGGATTGCCGGAACATTGCCGACCGATATCGCATAAATAATCGATGGCCGCGGTGACTCCGCAAATGGCCGCATGGTTTTGCGTGCCTGTCATCCACTTGCCCGGCGAAGCATCCGGCGCGGGCGTTACCTTGTAGGCCGTCAGTTCAGTTAGCCGGTTCAGACGTCCCCAGAGTATGCCGACGTGCGGGCCAAAAAACTTGTAAGCCGAACAGACGACGAAGTCCGCGTCCCAGGCTTGCACATCCAGCAGTGCATGCGGAGCCAGATGCACAGCATCGACATACACCTCGGCACCCACCGCATGAGCCATGGCAATTAACTCGACGATCGGCGTCCGCGAGCCCACACTATTGGAGGCTGCGGTCACAGCTACGAGCTTCGGGCGCAGTTTCAACGCTTGCTCGAAATCTTCCAAATCCAACGTAGCATCGCTGGTGGTCACCTTGACCACGCGCAGGTTCGCTCCGCGATCTGCGGCCGCCAAACGCCAGGGGGATACGTTCGCATCGTGATCTAACTGGGTAACGACTACGGTGTCTCCAGGGTTCCAGGTCCGCGAGTGGGCGCGCGAGAACTGGAAGGTAAGCGTGGTCATGTTGGCGCCGAAAATGGTTTCCCGCGGATCGGCAGCTCCAAACCAGGCGGCCGCTGCGGCGTGGGCATCGGCCATCAAACCATCGGTCTCGCGACTGGTATCAAACTGACCAGCCCGATTAGCATTGTGATGACAGTAATAGTCACTGATCGCATCGATCACGCGCTGTGGTACCTGACTGCCCGCAGGGCCATCCAAATAGATGACCGGTAAAGCATTGTGTCGGCGCGACAGGGCAGGGAATTGACTGCGGAGTTCGGGAAACATGTTTACAGGCTGTGTTCAAGGAAGGGAGAAGTTCAAGGAGGGGGCAAGGCAACGCTGTGGAGCATTTTAGAAGCGGAACGGCGCAAGCCGTCCGGTATATCCCGGTAGCTATAGGAACCGGAGGGCTTGCGCCCAACCGCTACAAATGCCGGGTTTCACGAGCAAACATGTTTCACAGCGTTGGAGTAAGGGTGAAAGGAGCAGGCAAGGTTCAAAGTCACTCTTCGCCAAACAGGCCCTTCGTAAAACTATCGGGATCGAACTCGGCCATGTCGCCCAGTTGTTCGCCCAGACCGACCAGCTTTACCGGCAGATTGAATTGTTGACGAATCGGCACGATCACGCCGCCTTTAGCCGATCCATCCAGTTTCGATAAGACGATGCCAGTGCAACCAGCAGCCTGTGAAAAGCCTTTGGCTTGACTGATCGCATTCTGGCCGGCCGTGGCGTCCAGGACCAGCAATACTTCATGCGGCGCGTCGGCCACATGCTTGGTAATCACACGGCGAATCTTATCGAGCTGCTGCATCAAGTGACCTTGGGTTTGCAAGCGACCGGCCGTATCGAGGATGCAGACGTCATATTGATCGGCTACTGCCTTGGCCACTGTCTGAAAGACAACCGAAGCCGGGTCGGCTCCAGACGCGGCCGTGACGATGTCGCAGCCAATTCGATCGGACCAGATTTTCAGTTGCTCCACAGCGGCAGCGCGAAAGGTATCGCCGGCGCCGAGCAACACACGTTTGCCTTGCGCGTGAAAGCGATAAGCCAACTTGGCGATCGAGGTGGTCTTTCCCGAACCGTTCACGCCCACGACTAAAATCACGGTGGGCCCGGTTTCAGCCATCTTGATGGCGGTCCCCGTCTGTTCCAGCGACGAACGTATCTCTTCCGAAATGACGGTCAGCATTTCTTCGAAGTGACCTTTTCGGGCGCGGTAGTCTCGACCGATTCGATCGCGGATGGTCCGCGCCATATCGCCGCCCATATCGCTGCGAACCAGAATGGCAAACAGCTTTTGCAAGAAGTCGTCATCGACCAACTCGCCTTCGCTCTTCCACAAATCGCGGATGTCGGTGTTCAGCCATTGAGCCGTCTTGCGCAGGCCGGCCAACCAGCCGCCCGATTTTTTCGCTGCTGTATTAGCATTTGCACTCGTGTCGGCGGCTTCCGAAGGTGTGGCAGCCGCTTGAGTCGGGTCCACACTCGTGGCAGGTGTCGGATCCGTTTTTTTTCTATTCCAGAAGGCCATCGGGGAAATGCTTTGGATAGTTGAAGGTCAGAATGGATGACAGGTGACAGCGTACCAATGCCAATCAGTTTAACTCACAGGCCTCTTCGTAGTGTTCATACAAATTGGCCAATCGACTTTCGTGCTCGGTTAATTGCTGTTGAACTTCTTTTACCAGGCGACCATCACGCAAGACTTGAGGATCGATCAAGCGTTGCTGCATCTGATCAATCTCGCCCTCGACTTGCATGATATCGGCTTCCAGGTCGGCCACCTTGCGATAAGGGAACTTGCGTTTACGTTTGGCTTTGGTTGCGCCCTGTGCCGCGTTAGTGATGGCGTTGGCGTTTGAGTTGCCAGTGCCAGTTGTGCTTGTACCAGATCCAGAACCATTACCAGAACCAGTAGACTGACGAGCCGCAGTGCGAGTATCGCTGACGGCGACCTGGCCGCGATCGGCGACCGCCATACCTTGTCGCATCCAGTGCCGGAAGTTGTCGTAGTTGCCATCGATCAAACTGGCGCGACCGTCGCGGAGCACCAGGACGTGGTCGGCAATCGCATTGACCAGATAACGATCGTGGGTTACCAACAACACGGTGCCATCAAAACTCCTGACTGCCTGTTCGAGCGCTTGCCGCGACCAGAGGTCCAGGTGGTTAGTGGGTTCGTCCAGGATCAATAGATTGGCCTCGAGGGCACTGAGCCGGGCGAGCATGACGCGATTGCGTTCACCGCCGCTGAGCATGCGTAGTGGTTTGAGTACGACTTCGCCGATCAATCCAAACGCGGCCAGGATATCTCGGCGTTCTTTGTCGACCATGTCCTTATTGGGTACGCGGACCGCCTCCATAGGCGTCATGTCCATGTCCAATTGTTTCAGTAGTTGGTCAAAGTACCCGACGCGAACATTAGCGCCCAAGGTTACGGTGCCAGCATCCGGTTGGACTTCACCCAACAGGCACTTCAGCAGCGTTGATTTGCCTGATCCGTTGGAGCCGAGGATGGCGAAGCGTTGACCGCGTTCGACTTGAAACGATAGTTTGTCGAACAGGACTCGATCGTAGGCCTTCTTGAAATCTTTGACGCGCAGCACAATGTCGCCAGTGCGCGTGGCTGGTGGAAAGCGAAACTTGGGTGTGTGAATCTCACGCGGTTGTTCAACAGCTTCGATGCGTTCCAATTTCTTGCGACGATCTTCAGCTTGAGTGCTCTTCTGTCCCGCATGGTGTTTGCGAATGAAATCCTCCAGCTTTTCAATTTCGTCGCGCTGTTTCTCGAATGTCCGGCGCTGGACTTCCAAGCGTTCCGTCTTTTGACGGACATAAGCCGAGTAGTTGCCGCGGAAGTGATCGAGTTTGGCATCGACCAATTCCCAGACCTCGCTGGTGACTTGATCGAGAAAGAAGCGATCGTGGCTGACCAACAAGAACGCTCCAGGCCATGACGACAGCGTGGTCTCCAGCCATTCGGTCGATTCAATGTCCAAGTGATTATTCGGTTCGTCCAGGATCATCAGCTCGGGTTCTTTCAAGAGCAGATGAGCCAACATCAGTCGATTCTGTTGACCACCGCTGAGCGAAGCAGCGGGACGTTCGAACCAGGCGCGCGTGAACCCTAGCCCTTGGAGAGTGCGTTCGACGCGGTTCTCCCAGTGGTAAGCGTCGCTATGTTGCAAACGGGCTTGTAGATAGTCGAGTCGTTCCAGCAAGCGTTCGCGCTGTCGCTGATCCGTACATTCGCTCAGTTGATGGGCGATCTGTTCGGCATCGTTGGCCAGTGCCACAATATCGCCGACAGCGTCGGCGGCGACGCTCCATAATGTGTCAGTTGGGGCGAAGGTTGGATGTTGCTCGAGATATCCAATCGTCGTGGTACCGACGAGGTTAGTACGACCACCATCGGCAGGCTG
>JADLDX010000861.1 GCA_020846515.1 Pirellulaceae bacterium | reverse complement strand
GCATGAGCGAGCTGTATCGTAATCAATCGCTCCACGCTCAATTGCGTCAGGATGGCTTCAAGTGGGTCAACCAGTTTTCGTGGACGCGCGCCGCAGAGGAGACTAGAGCCGTCTACGATCGAGTCCTCAAAGGTTAAGCCACGTGTTGGCGAAACCACTGAACATACTGAGCAATACCTTGTTGCCAATGAACTTTAGGCGTCCAACCCAGCGCTAGGGCTTGCGTCGTCTGCGCGACTAAATCGGTTGGGTCACCAGCGCGCCTTTGACCACTGAAGGAACTGGTGACTCCCTCTCCCCACTGCTGACAGACCAGTTCGATTACTTGACGAACTGAAGTTGCCAAGCCAGTACCGCAGTTAATCGCTGAGTTCACGGATGTATGGTTTGCGAAGTTATCAGAGAAGTGGGCTTGGGCAACGGTCACCAAAAAGGCCACACAATCACTGACGTGCAACCAGTCGCGGTTTTCGTTACCAGTGCCTTGCATCTGCAAGTGTCGCTGACCAGCGGCCAGGCGTTGACAGGTATCCCACAGCAACTGCTTACGGAGCTCAGGTCCGTATACAGAAAAGAAACGTACGATGCGAGTCTTCAAACCAAAGTTATTGGAGTATGATTCGCATAACATCTCCGCCATTCGTTTGTGATAGCCGTATGGAGAGTAAGGAGTTGGTGATTCCAATTCGCTGATGGGACCGCTGTGCCCCGCGCCGTAAACCGCTGCCGTAGAGGCCAAGACAACAAGAGTGCCGGGCGCATGCGTGCGTACCCAGTCCAGTAATTCACACGTCGAAAAGGCAGTGCGACGAAAGTCTTCTTGGGGTATCCGCAGCGATGGAGCGACAGAGTTACCACCTGCTAAATGAAAGATAACGTCCGGAGTACATGTCTCAGAGGCGACGCGATTCAGATTCGCAAAACTCACATCGCCATTGAGACTAGACTTCATCCCCCAAGCCGACAATTCACTACCCGAGAAGGTTCCATGTCCCAGGCCGAACACCTCGGCCTGCAACTGCTGATGGCAATACAATGCCAAATGCCGCCCCATGAATCCATGAGCGCCCGTAATGAGGATCGATTTCATCAGTGATCTCGCCTGTCAGTCCGTTAGTGGTCGTGTGTTCAGCGAGCTGGTGGTAGTTGGTTGGCGGGAGGATTAAGGCCATACAGTCGCGCTCGTCTCTCCGCGGCTTCCTGCTGCTTGAGGACCACGTACCACTGGTTCTTGGCATAGAAATCTGAGTAAAGCCGCTGATAGAAGGCAGCGTGATTGCCGCTGAGTCCTGCGTATTGTGCGCATGAGTTACATGTGTTACATGAGCTGCACGGCGCAAACTGAGGTTGAACGATCGGGGCCACAGACGTGTGCCCACAAGCACAATGAGCTATGGGACCACTGGCTATGGGACCACTGGCAACAGGAGCTGTCCAGTAGTGGCCGGGCATCGGCATGGCTGGCGGGTTCGCCTTGAGGGCCAGTGGCATGCTCACGTGGCATAATAGTAGGGCAAGCCATAAGGATCGCATTTTTATTCTTCCGGGATGCTGGGGTATCGAGACCGTCACGAGAAAAAAGCCATCTTGGTATCCTAATTGCCGACGGCGTCCGGGCAAATCCCTTGGTCAAATCCCCTTGGTCAAATCCTCTAGTCAAACCCCCTTGGGTAAAGGTGCGTTGGATAAAGGCATTTGAATAAGGGGCCCAGTCAGCGTCCATGCCGGTCGATACGCGTAAGTAAAAGTGATTAAGACGCAGGCATATTAGACCCGAATGCCTACAATCGAGGCATCGGCACGTCTGGGCCTGGGAATTCTAAAACAGTGGCTGATGGGAATCAGCACCACGACGAAGGGGCTCGAAGCCCGAATGGTGCCTGTCGGCATGCATCGAAAGCCGCAGGGTCTCTTTCCAATTAAAGTTCGCGCATTCTTTACTTGGCATAACTTGTGCTTTACACTGCGCGGAGAATCTGCAACCTGATGCCCTCCAAGTTTCTGCGATCGCTCGGCTTTCCCCCAAGCCAATTCCCACAAACCCGCCTATCGGATTAGCGTACGTTTTTATGCGTGTCGTCATTTCCTGCGTGTCGTGATCGTCCTTGAGATCTGCTTGACAGGTCTTCAGTATTTGGAGGATTCTGCTCATGTCCCCTGCTGCATTTAGGTCTGCTGATACATATAGGCCTGCGGATACAGATAGGCCTGCGGATAAACCTGTGGTTCAGTCTGCGGTCACTTCGACTCGTACCGCATTCACCTTGGTGGAGTTGTTGGTGGTCATCGCCATCATCGGCATCCTGGTCGGACTGTTGCTGCCGGCGGTTCAAGCGGCTCGCGAAGCGGCTCGACGCATGCAGTGTAGTAACAATCTTAAGCAGTATGGTTTGGGAATCCTCAACTATGAATCGGCCTACAAAGCAATTCCCTTGAGTGCCACAGGATCCAACGGTAGCATCGTTCCGCGATTAACCTGGCAGGTGCGGATCTTGCCGTTCATGGAACAAACGGCCATCTATAACCGCATCGATTTCTCAATCGATATGCGTCGAGTGCAAGTGGCGCCGAACATGATTCTTTGGGAAGTCTCTCCGCCCTATTCCCGCTGTCCATCCGATGGCTACCCGTCGGTACTCAATCCCGGGACCGCAAACGCTCGAGCTCACGTCAATTACGGCGGCTCACTTGGATCTCAGAATGTCGATGGAGTCGTAAAAACGACTTGCCATCCTTTCACGACGTTTGAACAAGTTATGCCCGGCGGCAACGTGCGTTTTGGTCAAACCAGTAACAAGGGACAAGTCTCGGGAGTATTCTCGTTTGGAAACGCGGTCATTCGCTTGGCTGATATTACTGACGGTACAACCAACACGATCTTAGCGGGCGAGGTTTTGCCGGGATGCCAGTGGGTCAACGGTACCGATACACAAGCCGGCACATGGATTAATACCTGGGGTAACCTGTTCAGCATTGGCGGTGGAGTCTCCACGATTACCCCCATCAATGAAATGACTACGTGTCAGAACTCGCGACGCATCCGCGATCCACTATGTAATCCAGCCTCAAGTGCCACCATGCAATATGCATATGGGTTCAAATCGCTGCACTCCGGCGGAGCTCAATTCACTTTGGGCGATGGCTCCGTTCGCTTCATCGCGGAAACAATCGACCACGTAATGTTCCAATCCGTAGGCGCGCGCAGCGATGGAAACGTGCTGTCCGAGTTTTAACCCCCCGCACCGTTGCGTTCGCTCACCTAGTTTTTGAATCGCCAAATTGAGTTGGCCCAGTTGATTTGGCCCAGTTAAGTTAGCCGAGTACTTAGTTCTTGCCATCAACCTCCGCTTCCTAGTGGCGGAGACCAATAGGAGTTAGCGCATGTTCGATCGATTTGCCCGCCGCATGGCCGCAACGAACACTCGAGGCCAGCGGTCTGGCGGTGTGCCGTCAACGTATGCTCGATGGCGAGGGATATGGTCGGTTATGGGCCTGGCCGTACTGCTGAGTGGCTGCGACAGTGGCCCGCAGTTGATTCCGGCCTCTGGCGTCGTGACTCTACGCGGTCAACCGATTGCTGACGCGGATGTGGTGTTCGTACCTGATGCCGGGGGCGCACCGGTGATTGGGCGAACGGACGATGCGGGTAAGTTCAAGTTGAACACCAATGGCGAAGACGGAGCCTATGCCGGCTCCTATAAAGTTGCCGTGACAGCGGTACGGCTGAAGAAGGAAGTTACGGAGAACCAGGCGCTCTCCATGACCAATGAACAAATCGCAGCCAATCACGTATCCGCAGTTCCGATCAAGTATAACAATACCATCTCCAGTGGACTGACTGCGACTGTTTCGGAGGACCCCAAAGCCAACAACTTCACTCTTGATCTGAAGTAAATCCCGTCGGTGTGCTCATTAGGCACGCCTAATCCTGCCTTAGATTCCCACTCTCAACCAAAGTAGTACTCCATGCCTTCCATCACCCCTTTCGTCCCAGCGTTCATGCGCGCT
>JADLDX010000860.1 GCA_020846515.1 Pirellulaceae bacterium | reverse complement strand
GCGCACCACGTTGCCCTTGCCCAGCCGTTCGTACCTGCCGTTCGTTCCAGCATACCAACCAGCCCCCGCCGGTTCAGCGACGCAGTGTCGTGTCACGCCGTTTGCGTTTCTCTTAGTAGCTACAATACACCCAACGCTTTGCGAGAGAAACCATGCCTGAGTCACTTTGCTGGCCGCGTGAAACGCTGAAAGATTATCTCAATGGCTCAACCGATGACCAGCGGTTGACGGCTATCGAAACGCATTTGAGCGAGTGCGCCGCTTGCGAACAAACGCTGCTGGAATTGGAACGCGATCCGGACACGTTAGTGGTCGCCATGCGCGAGTATGTGCAAGATCAACCGCTTAACACCAGTCAAGCGAATTCCAAAATCGGCATCGAGCCCAGCGTCATCAGTCGCGCCGTAGAGGCCGTTAAGCAGTTCAGCGGAACTGCTAACGCGCCCAGCAGCCCCTTGGAAAAACTCGACCCAATCCGTCTGCAGCACATCGGCTCGTACGAACTCTTGCGACCACTGGGGCGTGGTGGCATGGGGCTGGTCATGTTGGGCCGGCACGCGACACTCAAAAAACAAGTCGCCATTAAGATCCTGCCGAGCCTCGTAGGCGATCGACCGGAACTGGTGCAGCGTTTCCAACGCGAGATCCTCACTGCCGGTCAGTTGAGTCATCCATCGATTGTGCATGCCACCGATGCCGGGGCAGAGCAGGGGACGCATTACCTGGTGATGGAGTACATCGACGGACTGGACCTCAGTCGCCTGGCTCGACTGGCCGATTCACTGTCGATTGCTGACGCGTGCGAACTGATGCGTCAAGCCGCTTTGGGTTTGTCGTACGCGCACGCGCAAGGCGTCGTGCATCGCGATATCAAGCCTTCGAACTTGATGCTCGACACAGCAGGTCGCGTGAAGATCTTGGATTTCGGTTTGGCTCAACTGAGTCTCTGGGAAGATGCGGCTTGTGAACTGACCACCGTCGGGCAACTCATGGGGACACTCGACTACATGGCGCCCGAGCAAGCTGAACGCTCGGGCCCGGTCGACTATCGCGCGGATTTATAGGCCCTGGGCGCCACGTTATTTCGTTTACTGACCGGCCGAGCCCCCTTGGCGGCATCACCCCATATGACACTGCTCGAGAAAGTCCGCTTGCTTGGTTCGCACAGTCCACCACTGGTGTCGACGCTGCGCGAGGATTGCCCGGCTCAACTTGTCAGTCTAATAGAGCAACTTCTTTCGCGCGATCCGAACAAGAGACCGGCCAGCGCGGCGCATGTCGCAGAAGCTTTGCTCCCGTTCTGCGCAGGGCATTATGTTGTTGAATTGCTCGCCACATGCCGCCAGCGCGCCACGGCCGAACCGATCGTCGAGAACGTGCCCGTGCTTGTGCCGCATGTGGGCATCGCGCCGCCCGCCAAACCGCCGCGTCGTACCTGGCTGGCACTCGCGTGGCTGTCTCCGATCGCCATCCTGGCTGGCATTCTGATTACGCTGGAAACCCAGAAAGGCCAACTGGTTATTGAATCCGATGTGGCTGGCGTAAAGGTCAATGTGTTGCATGATGGCAAAGTCTATGAGCAGGTGCAAGTACAAACCGGTACACAGTCCACGCGTTTGCTGGCGGATAAGTACTCGATTGAAATCGAAGGCGCGAGCGATGGAGTAGCGATCGATTTATCGACGATTGAAATTCGCCGTGGGGCCACTGTCGTGGCGAGAGTGACTAAGAAGACGAAGGCAGAGATGACGAGTGCCACTGAGCTTCATCCGCAGCCTCAGCCCAAGGCTACCGACGTCGAGCAAGAGTCAATGATTTTCGATCCATTGGTAAGCATCACTCCCCTAGGGTTGGCTGGCGACAAGCCATCGCGATCGCTGAAAAGCGTTCGCAGTTTAAATGACACTATCACCCTGCCCACACATCGTATTGGCAACCAGATGCTGCTCGGCACAGCGCTGGCACTGATCAGCCATGAGTCAGGCATGACGATTCGCCTGGACTACGAATACCTCAACCGAGATGATATGAATTTGCGACAACCGGTGGTTCTCCGTGATTCGGGACCGGTGCGTGAAGTTCTCAATGCACTGCTGAGCCCTTGCAAGCTGGACTACTACATGCGAGGAAACACGATCTGCATTGTTAGTGCCGCCTCAATAGCGAAGGGAATTGATCCGGAAAAGCTCTTGCTCACACCGCGCAGCTTGTATAGCAACCCTGTTTCACCTCTCGCTGAGGATGCTCAGGACGCTGATCAGTCGACGAAGAATATTGCCAAAGAGCCGATCTATGCTGGTCAAACGCTCACGCAGTGGCTGGATGTTCTCGAGCGTGATTTGGAATTGAAGACTCGGTTGAGTACTCTACCGGCCATCCAGCAGTTATCCAAAGCCGCGGGCGCTGAGACTCGTCAACGTATCAATCAAGTCTTGATTTCGGTGATTGGTAGCCAGGTCAAGCAGGTACGCTTTGGTTCAGAATTCCGCGAGTTCATGACAACTTTCATGGACGTCAATGGATCAGCGACGTTCGCCACCTTAAAAGACAGTGGTCTGCTAGAGGACAAGCCAGTAACGTCCAACACGCTTTACCTGTTGCAAGCTCTGTCGAAATACGGGGATCCGTCCGAGTTGGCCCCGTTAGCTACACGATGGCTCTTGGACGAAGGGCGATTTCAAGCCTTGGATGAACAGCTCGCGTGGCAAGCCAAGACATTTCTTGGGGACAACCTTGCCTGGCAAGACGCGGAATTCTGGCGCGCGTTCCCCAAGTTGATTCAAGAACATCCCAAACTTGGTTTACCCGCCTTGCTCACGCTCGAAGTACCGGAGGTACTTGCAGCACGTCCCGAGGCCATTGAGTTGGAAGAGCAAATTGCTCGAGCGGCGCGCGATGCATTTTTGTCAAACGACAGTTCACCTCAAGTGCTGGCGCTGGCTGCGACACGACTGGCCTCGACGACCAACGTGGTGGAGAGCTTTCGAGCAGAGTTGGTTGGTAAGCTCAACGAGCGGCTCAAGACACTGGCGGCCGACTCCGAGCGTTTGCTGGCCGTTGTACCAGACAACCTATCTCAGTT
>JADLDX010000859.1 GCA_020846515.1 Pirellulaceae bacterium | reverse complement strand
CTTGGGAGGGTTAGTTTGGGCGTCCGCCTGTCTGACCAGTTGAGCTACAATTAACACTTTCCCCACACACTTAGACGCCCCCGTCATGGAGAGGATTTGGAATGAAAACGTTTGCCGTTACCCCTACGGAAGCTGAACTGCAGTCACTCGAACGCGATTTGCATTTTTACCCTACCAGCAATCCCAGCCCGAAAGTGCTCACCGCTGAGCAGGTGGCCCATTTCAACGCACGCGGCTTCGTGACGCCGCTGCAGATTTATTCGCCCGCGGAAATCAGTGCCATACGCAAGTACTTCGACGAACTGCTGACGCAAGTGGTCGCCGCGGGCGGGAATAGTTATTCGATCAGTTCCGCCCATATGAAGTACGGGCCCGTGCACGATATCATGACCAATCCCAACATTGTCGATTTGGTCAGCGATCTATTGGGCGAGAATGTCATCGGCTGGGGAGCTCATTTCTTCTGCAAAATGCCGGGTGATGGCAAAGCAGTGGCCTGGCATCAAGATGCCAGTTACTGGCCGCTTTCGCCGTCCAAAGCAGTCACTGTGTGGCTGGCGATCGATGACGCAGATGCGGAAAACGCATGCATGAAATTCATCGCCGGCAGTCATCACCATGGCCACATGACCTATCGACCAAGTAGTTCTTCCGATCATAACGTGCTCAATCAAACCATCGAAAACGCGGAACAATATGGCGAAGTGGTGTGGAACCCGTTGCCCGCCGGTTGGGCCTCCATTCATTCGGATCTCTTGTTGCATGGTTCCGATGTCAACAGTTCGAATCGTCGACGCTGCGCGCTGACACTGCGATACTGCAGTGCCGATGTGCATGCTGCCTTGGGGTGGAACGAAAAAGGTGTCCAAGTGCGTGGGGCTGATAAACAAGGCCATTGGGCTAACGTTGCCAGGCCGGACTAGGTGTAGAATCATTAGTGTGGACGAGAAAATCGCCCTCCTATGTAAAACGAGGAAAGTGTACTGCATGCCTCCGCATCGAATCCTGCTGATCATCCTCTGTCTTTTGCCGCCCAGCCTGGTGAGCGGCGCTGAGGAACCGGCTTTGCCCAGTTTCAGTCGAGACATTCTGCCGATCTTGGCGGAAAACTGTTTCGCCTGCCATGGGCCCGACGTTTCCAAGCGTCTAACCGATTTGCGGCTGGATTCGCGCGAGGAACTGCTCAAGTCGATAAAGCCAGATGATCTCGCGGGCAGTGAATTCTTCAAACGAATCAAGACCACCGATTCGGACCTGCAGATGCCACCGCCGACAGCGCACAAGCGACCGCTGAACAGTACGCAGATTCAACTGCTGGAACGTTGGGTCAAAGGTGGCGCGGTGTGGGAAAAGCATTGGTCGTTTGAGCCGCCTGTGAAGGTCAAGCTCCCTGAGAATGGCCAGACGCATCCGATCGATGCCTTCATCGTCGATCGCTTGACGCGCGAAGGATTAACGCTGTCACCCAGCGCCGCGCTGGCGACATTGCAACGTCGGGTGTCGTTTGATTTGAATGGCTTGCCACCGGCTGGTAGTGATCGGCCACTGGATGGGACCGAGGCTACTTACTCCGCTTATGTTGATGACTTGTTGCGTTCGCCCCATTTTGGCGAGCGTATGGCCATGTGGTGGTTGGATGTGGCCCGCTATTCTGACACCGACGGCTTTCAATCCGATGCGACGCGAACCAATTGGCCGTGGCGCGATTGGGTAGTTGAGGCCTTCAATAAGAATATGCCCTATGGCCAGTTCACCATCGAACAGTTTGCCGGTGATCTCCTGCCCGATGCAACCGACCAGCAGAAATTGGCCACATGCTTTCACCGCAATCATATGACCAACGGCGAAGGCGGCCGAGACGCTGAGGAATCACGCGTTGATTACGTGATCGATCGTGTTAACACCTTTGGTACGGTGTGGTTGGGCATGACACTGGGTTGGTGCCAATGTCATTCGCACAAGTTCGATCCGATCTCGCAGAAAGAGTATTACAGTCTGTCTGCGTTTTTTAATAGCATCGATGAAGATGGCAAAGCTGGTTCAGGCGCCAAACCCTATTTAAAATTCCAATCGACGTTGACTGAGAAATCGCTGGCCGATGCGCAGAGCTTAGTCGCTCAGCGACAGCCACTGGTCGAAGCGGCTCGTGTCGCCGCTCGAACTCCGTTTGAGGTTTGGCTGGCCAAACAGTTCGAAGCGACGCGACAGGGGTTCCAGGCCTGGCAAGTCTTGCAGATGACCGAACTGCACTCGACCGAAGGCACCCAGCTGTCCCAGGAGAGCGACTTGGCGATTCAAGCCTCCGGTCCGCACCCGCATCAAGACGACTATCGCGTTTACGCGCGACCGAGCCTTCGACGTATTACCGGTTTGCGACTGGAGATATTGCCCCACGCTTCGCATACAGCCGGAGCGTTGGCACGCGGCAAAACGGGTGAGTTCATTTTGACCGATATCAAACTACAGGTTCGTCAGCGCGGCAGTTCTCAATTGCGTGATGTGCTTTTGTCCTCGGCTATCGCTGACAATTCGGTTGAAGTAAAGAAAGGCAATTACGGTAACATCAAAGACACACTGGACGATGACCCGCGCAATGGTTGGACGACCAAGGGGGCTCCCAATACGGAACCACACGTCGCAGTTTATGGTTTGGCCGAAGCGTTAAAATTGGCGGACGACGAAGAAATCACCGTCGAATTGCGACAACGTTCGACCGATGGCGATGCGAACATTGGCCGATTTCGCCTGTCGGTGACCGACCAATTGGGCGAGACGCTGACCAGCTTAGAACCTTCGCCATTGGAGGAATTGTCCAAAGCGCCCGACACGTCGAACGAGAAGCTAAAGCAGCGTTTGTTCGAGCAGTTCTTGTTGGACTACGAACCGTTTCAATTGGCCAAACAAGCCGTTGCGCGAGCTGAGCAGCAGTTGGCTGAGATGAAGAAAGCCGCTGCGCCGCTGGACGTCATGGTGCTCGCGCAGCGGACGGAATCACGCGAAACATTTGTGCTCGAACGCGGCGTGTGGGATAAGCATGGTGACAAGGTCGATGCGGATGTGCCACTGGCCATCGCCCAGTGGCCGGTTGAAGAACCTCGCAATCGCTTGGGGTTGGCGCGCTGGATCGTGTCGCGTCAAAATCCGTTGACCGCTCGAGTCATGGTCAATCACATGTGGCAGCTATTGTTCGGGCAAGGCCTTGTACGTACACAGGAGGATTTTGGCGTTCAAGGCGATGCGCCCCTGTACCCTGAATTGCTCGATTGGCTGGCCGTGGACTTTATGGAACATGACTGGGACATCAAGCGGTTGTTGAAATTGATCGTGACCAGTCGTACCTATCAGCAATCCTCCGCGGTAAGTGTAGAACTCTTAGCGCGAGACCCCGACAATCGTCTGTTGGCCCGAGGGGCGCGTTTTCGCTTGCCCAGTTGGATGCTGCGCGACGCGGCATTGCGTGTCAGTGGATTGATGACTGAATATATAGGTGGTCCACCAGTGCGGCCATATCAGCCCGATGGAGTTTGGGAGGAGCTGTTCATGGGGCGGTTCAAGTACGAACCGAGTGAAGGAGCCGCACAATATCGTCGCACATTGTACGCGTTCTGGCGGCGTTCGATTGCACCTACCTTCCTCTTCGACTCGGCTCAGCGCCGTTCATGCGAAGTGCGTGTCGGACGTACCAACACGCCACTGCAAGCCTTGACTCTCCTGAACGATGCGACCTACCTCGAAGCCGCTTGCAACCTGGCTCAGCAAGCCACGACGCATGACCAGCGGATCGATCAATGCATCGCCTTTATTATGCAGCGCGTCGTTGGTCGAAATCCTTCGCCCGCCGAGT
>JADLDX010000858.1 GCA_020846515.1 Pirellulaceae bacterium | reverse complement strand
ACTACTGCGTTATACCCAAAGTCAGTCAGCCCGGCGGTGAGCGTCTTGTTCGAGCCAGCTTTGTCGTCGAGTCCGGCCGTCCCGGTGCCCAGCGCGCTTAGGTCAGTTAGCCAAGCTTCGATAGTAGTCGATCGTTTGAGCCAATCCGTCTTCTAATGTGGTGGAGGGCTCGTAATTCAAGAGGTTGCGAGCCATGGAGATATCAGCCAGACTTTCACGCACATCGCCCACGCGTGGCGGTCGGAAATCTGGTTGAACAGATACGCCCAGCAGTTTGGCAAGCAGTTCCAGTAGCTGTAACAGGCTGGTTCGTCGTCCATCGGCCAGGTTCATGATCTGGCCGGCTACGCCTTCCGCAGTGCCGGCCAGTCGATTTCCTGGTACAACATTGCCGACGAATGTGAAGTCGCGCGACTGGCCACCATCACCATATACGATCGGAGGTTGGCCACTGAGCAATCGCGTTACAAACAACGGAATTACGGCGGAGTAGGGACTGGCCGGGTCTTGTCGGGGACCAAACACATTGAAGTAACGCAGGCCCACCGTCTCCAGGCCAAAGCTGTGGTAGAAAGCTTGCAAGTAGAGTTCACCTGCCAGCTTCGCGGCCGCGTAAGGACTGAGGACTTGTGGCAGATCCGTTTCGCGTTTCGCAGAATAGGGCCGATCGCCATAGGCACTGCTACTGGCAGCATAAACCACGCGCTTCACGCCCGCTTTTACCGACTGGTTCAGAACATTCAGCGTTCCAGTCACGCAAGCCTGATTGGTAGCCATCGGTTTCTCGATACTCATTGGCACCGAGGCCAGCGCCGCCTGATGGTAGACCAGCTCAACACCGGCCACCGCCCTAGCCACAGCCGTCTCATCAGCCACGTCACCTTCGATGAATTCGATATCTTCAGCCACTTCGGCCAAATTATGTTTGAAACCTGAGCACAAGCTATCTAGCACCCGAACTTGATCGCCACGACGAACCAAGGCCTGGGCAATATGTGAGCCGATGAAGCCAGCGCCGCCTGTAACGAGAATGCGTTTCATATTCGAGCGTTCTAACTGAAGAGTACTGAAGAAAATGGCGAATTCCCGAGTGCTAACCCCGAGTCCAGGTGGTGGCTACCGCCGCGAGCATCGTCGCCCGTATCCAACGTGAACATTAGCTTCGGTTGGCTGGCATCCCGACCGTTAAGCATCCGCTGGGTGCTGATTCTTCTTCGCTCACCAGTTCAGCGCCCTCCAATCGCTCCATTCGGCTCAGGTGCCCAGAAGCGTACGCACAGCGACGGCAATATCAGGTTGTCGCATCAGAGATTCACCAACCAACATGGCGGCTACGCCCGCGCTTTGGAGCATCAATACATCGTCGCGAGTCGCAATTCCGCTTTCAGCCACAAGCAGGCGGTCGGCGGGAATCATGGACTGCAGCCGCAGGGTGTGATGCAAATCGACTACAAAGGTGTGCAGGTCACGATTGTTCACGCCCAACAACTGCGTCCCGGTGGCCAATACGCTGGGCAAATGCGCAGGATCATACAACTCGATCAGTGCGTGCATCTCTAAGTGTCGAATTAAAGCATACAGTTCACAAAGACGTTCCGGCGTCAGGCATTCGGCGATCAGCAACACCGCGTCGGCGCCGGCCGCGCGGGCTTCATAAATCTGAAATTCGTCGATGACGAAGTCTTTGCGCAATAGCGGCAGTGCCACGCTCTGTCGAATCGCTTTGAGGTAATCGATCGAGCCCTGAAAATACTGGCGATCGGTTAAAACGCTTAGGCAGCTTGCCCCAGCCGACTGGTAAGCTTGCGCGATACCCACGGGATCAAAATCCGCGCGGATGATACCTTTGGAAGGGCTGGCCTTTTTGACTTCGGCGATCAATCGAATGGGCGGCGCGCCTTGGAGAGCGGCCAGGAAGTCGCGAGGTTGTTCGGCCTGCGCGGCCGCTCGCTGGACTTCGGTCATCGAAGTGCTGCCGCGTGATCGAGCCACTTCCTGAATTTTGGTGGCGACGATTTGGTCCAGAATCGTACTAATGCTTGAAGTGCCTTGCGCCGGTAAAGACCATTGGAATGCGGTGCAGGTTACAGGCGGCGATGACTTCGTCGTCGCGTCGCGAACCTCCGGGTTGAACGATAGCAACCACGCCGGCTCGCGCGGCCGCTTCGATGGAATCCGGGAATGGGAAAAAGGCATCGGAGGCCATGACACAACCGGCCGAGCGATCTCCCGCTTTGCGAATGGAGATCTCGACACTATCGACCCGACTCATCTGACCGGCGCCGACACCGACCAGCGAGGTATCGCGTGCCAAGACGATCGCATTGCTCTTCACGTGCCGCACCATTTCCCAAGCGAAATGGATGTCATCCCAGAGCGCATCTGCCACCGGAACATCGGTAACGGTCCGCCATTGGGTATGAATAGCGGGCAAAGTGTCGGCCTCTTGCACCAAAGCGCCACCCGTCAGGAATCGAACGGATAGTTCCGGCTCGATCGTTGGCAAGCGGCCCACTTGCATCAAGCGAACGTTATCGCGCCATTTGGGACGAGTTGTCAAAACTCCGACGGCACCCGCTTCAAAGTCTGGTGCTACGATGGCTTCGATGAAACGATTCGGTTCGACCAGGATTTCGGCTGTTTCCAGATCGACCGTGCGATTGAAACCTAACACGCTGCCAAAGGCGCTAACCGGATCGCCATCCAGCGCCTTGCGAATGGCCAGCGATAACTTGGCGCAGGTGGCGGCGCCGCAGGGATTATTGTGCTTAACCACTGCCGCCGCCGGTTGCCCAAACGCTCTGGCGATGGACAGCGCGCTATCCAAGTCCAACAAATTGTTATAGGAAAGTTCGCGCCCGTGGATATGACGTGCATTGAGCACGCTGGCAGATCGGTCGCGCGGATTGCGATAGACGGCCGCCTTTTGATGTGGATTTTCGCCGTACCGAAGATGGGCCTTGCGCTCCAGTCGCAAGGTCATATGCGGTGGGAATTCGCTGGCGGCACTTTCGCTGCGGAAGTAATCGGCAATAACCTGGTCATAAGCCGCCGTCATGGCGAACGCCTCGCCGGCCAGGCGACGACGCAACGAAACAGAGGTTGTTCCCAGCTCTTCAATATCCCTGAGGATCGAACTGTACTGCTCGGGCCGCGTGGCAACGGTTACCCACTGATGATTCTTGGCGGCGGCGCGAATGAGCGAGGGACCTCCAATGTCGATCTGCTCAATGGCTTCGTCACGAGAGACACCACTGCGATTGATGGTGGCCTCGAATGGATACAAATTGACCACCACTAGATCTATGGATGGAATGCCTTCGTCTTGCATCGATCGCAAGTCGCCCACATTATCGCGGCGACCGAGAATGCCACCAAAAATCTTCGGATGCAACGTCTTGACGCGGCCATCCATCATTTCCGGAAAGTTGGTCATCTGCGCCACTTCGATGGCGTCAATTCCATGGCTCTCCAAATGCCGACGCGTGCCACCCGTACTTAAGATTTGTATACCCGCAGCTGTCAAACCGGCGGCAAAATCGACCAGGCCAAGTTTATCGCTACAACTGATGAGGGCTCGACGTATTCGAGATGGTTCAGACACGAGTGCGGACAGCTTTCTGACGAGTCGGATGTCGTTTGAACTGTGAGACAAGAGCCAAAACACGCTCGGAGGCATTCTCTGGACTACTACATTGTATGCCAAGTGAACACTGCCCGTAAGGTGGGTTGAA
The DNA here is from genome assembly GCA_020846515.1 of Pirellulaceae bacterium. Classification (GTDB taxonomy): domain Bacteria; phylum Planctomycetota; class Planctomycetia; order Pirellulales; family Pirellulaceae; genus Aureliella. The sequence goes on along the minus strand of JADLDX010000858.1, from coordinate 4,820 downwards.
GCGGCGCAGCATTCCCGTTTGGTTCTTTACGTATGCAACCGAATACTTTGCCGGGTTTTATGCCTCCAAACATGTTCTCCCAACCATCGCTGCGCAGGTCGAACTTCTCACTGCCAGGCAGCGGGCGGGTTTGTTGTCACCTTCCTGATTTCAGCACCACGCAGGGGCAGTTCTCTCCGTTTCAAACTCAGATCGAACCTCAGGTCAAACACAAGATCAACAACGGGCGACCGGTTCGACCATCGCAGCTCCGGTTCAGTCGGGCTTAGTTGAGTCGGGCGCCGTCGGGGAGGGTATATGCCGGCCGGTGGCGGTAGCCTTATCCGACGCAAACTTAACAGCAACCAACTTATCTGCAGGAAACTTATCCGTAAGAAACTCATCCGCAAACTCATCGGCGATCAGTGTTTATGCATTGCGGTAATGCTGGCAATAAAAAACTTTCTTGACGCATGGGATGATTCAGCTTTACACGGCCGCGAAAGTTCCTAACAATAGCGACCCGTCACACGTGAGTGAATGGAGGCGCCCTCATCGTCTTGCTCACTTGCTCTCGTCCTCCCATCAATCTCTGCGTATGGCATAGCCGGTACGTTGGGCCCTTTAACACAGGTGGTCGCACTGGATGTTGCGTTTGTCTGTTAATGAGCTGTCGACGTTTCGATGGTCATTCGAAGAGGATGTGCTGCACTATCGCGCCGAAGGATACAATGCGATCGGCATTTGGCGCGCGAAGCTGGCAGACTACGGTGAAGAGAAAGCGGCTGAGCTGTTGTGGGACAATGGCATGGCCATATCCTCCTTGCAATGGATTGGCGGGTTCACTGGCAGTGATGGTCGCAGTTATCGCGACAGTTTGCACGATGGACTGGATGCGATCCAACTGGCCGCAGATTTGAAAGCTGAATGCGTCGTTGTTTTGGCTGGTGGTCGCAGTGGACACACGAGCAACCATGCCCACCGATTGTTGCGAGCTGCCTTGAAAGAACTTGCCGAAGCCGCTACGGCCGTTGGTGTTCAATTGGCCATCGAACCGATGCACATTGGGTGCTCTCACGATTGGACGTTTATCAACACGGTCCCTCAATGCCTGGACATTATCGCTTCGATCGGTCGTCCCAATCTGGGTTTGGTGTTTGATTGCTACCACTTGGGTCAAGACCCCGATGCCTTGCTTTGGTTGGAGCCGATCGTACCCTATGTGCGTTTGGTTCAATTGGGAGATGCCAAGCATGCGCCGATGGGTGAGCAGAATCGTTGCTTGCTCGGTCATGGTTTCCTGCCGCTGCCAGAAATTCTGCAAACCTTTCAACGGGGCGGTTACGGCGGCTACTATGAAGTTGAGTTGCTCGGCGAAGAATTGGAACATTTTTCCTATCAACACGTCTTGGGCCAAGCCAAACGGGCAGCAGAAGAGTGGATTAACGTTTAGTTTTTCGTTTTGACGCCGACAGACCGTCGGGGCTGGGACGTCGGGGCTGGTCTGGGCTGGGCCGGGGCTGGACCGTAATCTCCAACTCTGTTCCAGCGTCGAAATCGGCTCGGCTGGACAATAGGTCGCGGACACCCTGGGGCTTGTTCCCTCGCTCCACGAATCTGCCGCTGGACGTTACAATCTGGAGCACGCTGAATCTTGCAGCTCTTTCATCCACGTAAAACGTCCGCCAGATCGATCTATGAAACCGACAACAGATAGTCCCACGCCCAGTGATGGCGGTTCGGAAATCCCTAATCGTTTCGACTTTCAACAAGCTTCGGAAGCGATTTACCAGGAGTGGGACGCCGCTGGCTGCTTTCACGCCGAAGTCCGCGGCGATCGTAAACCGTTCACCATCGTCATTCCGCCGCCTAATGTGACCGGTGCGCTACACTTGGGCCATGCGCTCAATAACAGTCTGCAAGACATTCAGATTCGCTGGCACCGCATGCGCGGATTCGAAGCTCTCTGGATGCCAGGCACCGATCACGCTGGCATTGCCACACAAGCTGTCGTTGAAAAGCGCCTGAAAGAACTCGAAGGCAAGACTCGGCACGATTTGGGCCGCGAAGCATTGGTCGAACGTATCTGGCAATGGAAAGATCAATACGAAACTCGAATTCTCAACCAACTGAAACGCATGGGCGCCAGTTGCGATTGGCGGCGCACGCGATTCACGCTGGATGAAACCTGTGCCCGCGCGGTTCGAGCTACGTTTTACGATCTGTTCTCCAAAGGACGAATCTATCGCGGCAAACGCCTGGTCAATTGGGATACATATCTCCAAACAGCCGTTAGCGATGATGAAGTTTTTCACGAAGTGGTCAAAGGCCACTTCTACTATATGCGTTATCCACTGGTGGATGCGCCGAGCGATGGTCCCCAGTTCGTATCGATTGCGACCACGCGTCCGGAAACCATGCTCGGCGATACGGCCGTGGCAGTACATCCGGATCCGGCCCGGGCACTAGATCAAGCCGAAGCTGCATTGCTGGAGCGTATTGAGACTGTGCCGGCCAAGGATCGACCGCCCCTGCAAACGCAGTTGGACGAACTGCGCGAGCGTCGTGCGACTATGTTGCCGGATCTGATCAAGTTGCGAGACTTGGCTCTAGCAGGTGCCAAAGTTTGCGTGCCGCTGGTCGAACGTTTAGTACCGTTGGTCGCAGATACTTGGGCCAAGCCAGAGATGGGCACCGGCTGTGTCAAAATCACTCCGGCTCATGATCCGAATGATTACGAGGTAGCCCAGCGCGCTGGGCTTGAGCTACTGAACATTCTCAATACCGACGGCAAACTGAACGAAGCGGCCGGAAAGTATCAGGGGCTGACCATTCAAGCCGCGCGTCAACGCGTGGTCGCTGACATGGAAGCACTCGGCTTGATGGACCGCATCGAAGCACGCGAGATCGATTTGGCGCATAGCGATCGAAGTAAGACGCCGATTGAGCCGTTCTTGGCCGATCAATGGTTTGTGCGCATGGAGCAACTCGCGCAAAGCGCCATGGACGCGGTCACCGATGGTCAAGTCCAGATCATTCCTGAGCGTTACGCCAAAGGTTACTTGGATTGGTTGAGCGAGAAGCGCGACTGGCCCGTTGGTCGCCAACTCTGGTGGGGACACCAAATCCCGATATGGACTCGTCAATTCGATACCGACGCCGAGCGTGAGAGCGTAGCCAATCGCCTCAAGGCGACCACCGATGCGCAAAACGGTCGGCTGGCGGTGGACTTCGAGGAACCGGGCCTGTTGCATGTTTGCTTGCGAGCCGAGAACGCAGTGGTTGAAAAGCGTTTGGTCGGTGACGGCTTCCAGCGACAAGAAGACGTGCTCGATACTTGGTTTAGTTCGGCTCTTTGGCCTCATTCCACCTTGGGTTGGCCAGAGCGCACACCGCGATTGGAGTACTTCTATCCCACCAGTGTTTTGATCACCAGTCGCGATATCATTACGTTATGGGTAGCGCGCATGGTCTTGATGGGTCTGAATAACTTGGGACAAGTTCCGTTCAAGCAAGTATTCATCCATCCCAAGATCCTGGATGCTTTTGGCGAGACGATGTCCAAGAGCAAAGGCAACGGCGTCGACCCGATCGACGTCATCGACAAGTTTGGAGCCGATGCGCTGCGTTTCGGTTTAACTTGGCTAACGACCGACACGCAAGACGTACGCATGCCGGTTCAATACGAATGCCCACATTGCCAGGCACTGGTACCGCAAACCAAACAGAATCGCACACTGCCTAAGTTGGCATGCGACAAATGCAAGCAAGTTTTTTCAACCCAGTGGGCCGAGTCGGCTGAAGACAAGGCTTATCCCAAAGCCGCGGTGGTCAGCGAGCGCTTTGAAGAGGCACGCAACTTCTGCAACAAGCTGTGGAATGCGGCTCGGTTTGTGATGATCAATCTAGAGGGCTACCAGGGCGCTAACCAAGCGGGCAAGATCGATCGATCGCAATTGCCGCTTGAGGATCGCTGGATACTTAGTCGATTGGCCACGACGACGCAGGTGGTTGACGAAGCGCTCAGCACGTTTCGTTTTGCGGACGCGGCGCGGCAGTTGTATGACTTTGCCTGGAATGAATTCTGCAGTTACTACGTGGAGATGGCCAAGCCGCGCTTAGCCAATCCCGACTCGCGCCGGTCAACCCAGGTAATTCTGGCCCACGTGCTCGATCATTTGCTGCGTTTGTTGCATCCGATGATTCCATTCATCACCGAAGCCATCTGGCAAGAACTCGCTCGCTTCGGCAAACACCGTTCGCTGGCCGATACGTCCGAAGCCGTCAAGTGGATCATTCGCGCACCGTGGCCGACGGCGCGGAGCAGTGATCGCGATCAGCAAATAGAGCAGCAGTTTGCCCGGTTTGCGGCTGTTTTGGGAGCCCTGCGTGAGATTCGCTCGCGTCAAAACTTGCCACCAAAGGCCGAACTGAGTTTCCAACTGCAATGCGATGCGGCCACGATCGAGTTGCTCAAACCAATGGAAGGCTTCTTCAAAGCTCTGGCAGGTGCCAGTGTGGCCACTTGGGCGACCGACGCTGTTAAGCCAGACATGGCGGCTCAGTTGAGTGCCGATGGCATGGAAGTGATCGTCGACTTGGGCAAGTTTATCGATGTGGGCGCTGAGATCGCTCGCAATGAAAAACTGCTTGAAAACCTGGTAAAGCAAATCGCCGGCAAGCATTCCAAGCTCAACAACGCGAGCTTCGTCGAGCGCGCTCCCGTAGAAGTTGTCGACAAAGAACGCGCTTCGCTAGCAGAACTGGAACAGCAGCGCGAAAATGTGGCGCTTGCACTAGGTAAGTTGAAGCAAGTAAAGCCGTAGCGGGCTCGATAACTT
>JADLDX010000857.1 GCA_020846515.1 Pirellulaceae bacterium | reverse complement strand
CTCGCGTCTCGGAGAGACGCGGCTACGTGCTTCGTTGCACGGTATTGCGATTAAACAATAGAAGAGATCCGGCAATCGGTGCCGGTCTTTTCTTATCACCATCCCGAATCGCACGTGCCAGGGTGCGTAACAACATCATGTTCGACCTAATCCGAACTGGTCTCCGACGGCTTGTAACTTGCCTTGTTCGACAGTGACCGGCAGAAACTTTTCGCTTTGAACTCGTGCGCCAGTTTCATCGGTCAGTTGAAGGAGGATCTTGCGTGTGCGAGTGTCGATGACTTGACCGGTCGATGGATAGGCGAACTTGCCATCGGGGCTAAAGGTAATCCAACCAGGTTCATCAGCCAGCTTGATACTGTCGAGCTGTTTAGGCGGTTGAGTCCTTGCATCAAAAATATGCAATCGCTGGTTGAACGCATCGACGACCCAAATCTCACTTTCGTCAGGCGTCAATCCGACACCATGACTGGGGCAGCCATGGCGTTTGACGGCTCCTTTTTGATAGCCGGCTACCTCCACACGCCATAGTTTTTTTCCGCTGGACAGGTCGCCCACTTCAAAGCCGAGTAGATCGTTGATACAGACGATGCAGCGTTGGCGTTTGGAGTCCACGGTGAATGGACGAATGCTGGCTGTGAATGGCCCAGTTCGCCGCGTTATCATATTGGTTGACGTATCAACTATTTCCAGATACGGCGACTTGAGGCCCGCCAAGTAGGCTTCGCTACCATCGAGGCTGACCACCGTGTTGTGCGCGCCAGAATTGGGTTGAATCTTCGCCAGGATTTGGCCGTTGGCGTCGATTACGTGCCAATGTGGTCCTTCGAGGCTGGGCAGGAAAATCTTTTGACCATCGGGAGTAATGGACATGCGATCACATCCACCCGGATACTCCTTCTCCCATAACAGTTTTTCCGTCGCAAAATCCAGGCACTGCAAAGTCTTGAGAGTACTGACATATACGCGACCAGTTCGAGCGCTACCACAAATGCCTTTGACGTTACTCGGCTTACCATCCGCATCCAAACCCGCGAGCGGAATGCGTTTTAGAAACCGATGATCGTGGTCGACGTCGAATACCAGCAGACCATGGCCGCCGTACTCCAGATAGTTCCGCACACCGGGCGTGGCCGCAAGCAGCCATTCATCAGCGCGAATTTGGCCACAGAAGCTTAGGATGCTTAACAGGCAAACGATCGTTACATGGCGTGGCATCATTCGTGTTCTCCGGAGGCTAAGCACGTGGACGCGTCCAAATGCTTATTGGCTTGGGACGTGCCGTTATGGTACTATAAAGAAGCGTCGACTCCCATTCCCTCCCCGCCTCCCACTGTGTGATACCTGCCGAAATGCTTATTGGGTGGATCAACGTCCGACAACTGATTTGTAGTGCCATCAGCTGGTTTTTACTGACCAGCAATTGCCTCCTCGCCGATGATCTATCGTCATCCACAGCCAGTTCCCATTGGGCTCATCGTCCCTTGATGGTGACCAGTCTACCCAAGCCATCCAGCCATACCAGCTTCGACAAAAGTTTCGACACCAGCTTCGATACCTGGTCTCGCGGGCCCATCGATCAGTTCGTTCTCGACACTTTGCGTCATCGAGGCCTCCAGCCGATGGGCGACGCCACGCCGGCAGAGTTCATTCGTCGACTTACCTTTCAGTTGACAGGGCTACCGCCCGGCGAGGCGGAAACACAAGCCTTCATGGCTGATCCGTCACTCGATGCGGTGGAGCAACTGGTCGATCGACTGCTTGCGTCGCCTCGATTTGGTGAACGCTTCGGTCGTCATTGGCTCGACCTGGCTCGATACGCAGACTCCAATGGACTGGACGAAAACTGTCTGTTTCGCGAAGCCTGGCGTTATCGCAATTGGGTGCGAGATGCGCTGAACGAGGACATGCCGTATGACCGATTTTTGTTAGAGCAGATTGCTGGTGATTTACTGCCCTACACGACGACTGCCCAGCGTGATCGGCAACGCATCGCGGCTGGCTTTATCGTAATCGGCCCGAAAGTTCTGTTGGGCAATAACCCAGAGAACCAACGCATGGAAGTGGCCGATGAGCTGCTAGACACGATTGGTAAAGTTGTCTTGGGGCAAACACTGGGCTGTGCCCGCTGCCATGATCACAAGTTCGATCCTGTCCCAACGGCTGACTACTACGCCTTGGCTGGGATCTTCGCTTCGACGCAAGTCATGGAGCGGCGTTTCATGCTGGGTGAGCAGCGCGTCATGGAACGCCTGGTCGGTCTGGGTGATCATGGCGATCAACTCGATGAAGCGTATGAGACCTTCTACCGTGAATTGCCGGGTTTAAGGGACAAGGCCAAGAAAGCCGGCGAAGCCTACGCTTTACTTCGCCAAGCGCGAGAAGAATTGTTGAACGAAAGCGAGCTTGAGACCTTTCGTGACGTACTGGCCCCCGATGCATCGGACCCACGCGTACCTCCGGCTGACCGCATCGAAGCGCAGTCGCAATTTGTAAGCGATTTAAAAAAGAAAATCGCCAGTGCACCGCCGATACCGCCACGCGCCATGATTCCTGCGGATGTGCCGGAACCTGCCGATGAAACCATACGCATCGCCGGCAAGTTCGATGACAAAGGCGAGAAAGTCCCGCGAGGCTTTTTGAGCGTTCTTTGCGAAGGTGACAACACCAGGATATCGGGGGGCGATAGCGGTCGAATCGATTTGGCTCGATGGTTCGTTGACCCTCAACAGCGCAGTGGTCCACTGGCTGCACGCGTCATGGCCAACCGCCTCTGGCATCATTTGATCGGCCGTGGCTTGGTGCGCACTGTGGATAACTTTGGCTCGACGGGGGAAACACCTTCGCACCCGGAACTGCTCGACTACCTGGCCCGCCGACTCATCGATTCCGATTGGTCGATCAAAGCTCTCATCCGAGAGATCGTGCTGTCCCATACATTTGCACTCAGTAGTCAAACAACGGCCAATGGTCGCGAGGTCGATCCGGAAAACCAATATCTTTGGCGTGCCCATCGCCGTCGTTTGGATCCTGAGTCGTTTCGAGATGCGATGCTCATGGCCGCTGGACAATTGGATCTGACGCCGATGGATTCAACAGTCTGGTATTTGGGGGATCAAGCCACGGCGGTAGGTAGTAATCCCGTTCGCCGTCGCACCGACTTTCCTTGCCGAAGCTTCTATCTGCCGGTGATCCGAAACGATCTGCCTGAACTATTCGAAGCCATGGACTTCACCAATCCACATGCAGCTACGGGTGCGCGCCCCATCACGACAGCCCCCAGTCAAGCGTGGTTTGTCCTGAATGATCAAATGGTCATGAAAGCCGCCGAGCAAACCGCGGATCGCATCCTGCAAGACTATCCAGAGACTCAAGCCGAGCAGCGCGTGGCAGCCATGTTCTCGAAGATCACCGGCCAAACAACCGTCGAAGTCTCAACCCAGCAGAAAACGCTCGAGTACATTCGCCAAACGATCGAGCAACTCCAGAACCAGCAGGCTGAGCAACCGGAACGTCGCGCGTGGAGTCTCGCTTGCCAGGCTCTCATGGCGTCAAGTCGCTTTCAGTATTTAGATTAAGGTACGGCAGCATACGATGGCCACTCACTTCCTTCATTCGCCTTCCTCGATATTGCGGTCGTCCCGTCGCGCTATGCTGCGCAGCTCGGCAGCCGGCTTTGGCAGTTTGGCTCTCACCGGAATCCTTGCCAGAGAGCAACTCGCCCAGCAGCCATTGGCCGGGTCG
>JADLDX010000856.1 GCA_020846515.1 Pirellulaceae bacterium | reverse complement strand
TTGACCACAAACGAAAAGCTCGACACCCTGTTCGTGCAGTTGGTGTAAGAGGTCGAGATTGGGATTACCCTTCGTCTTAAACCTGGCTGAATATGCGTCATCGTTTAGAACGACCAGGGTGGCATCACCATGGAAAACGACGGCGAAGAGACCTTGTGTCGGCTCTTTCCCTCCGCCTGCATAGATGTTTAAGTACTTGGCGACTTTTTCCAATGCAGCATTGAGTTCGCCTGGTTCACTGCCACGGGTCACATCGATCAGAACTTTGGTGCCCGCGCGCGGTTGATGAGCAGCGTTGGGCAGTCTAACGACAGCTCCATGCTTGGGGATTACAGGGTGAGCTGGTTTCGATTCGGCTGGTGCGGTTCCGCGGCCCGGTGGAACTGCGTGATTCTTCATGGCTTCCGCGAAGCCGCGTTCGACGAAACCGGACACCACTTTGGCATGCGCTTGGATCAGCTTGACGACATAAGCGTCCTCGGACGTTTCAGTCACACGGACACCTTTGTCGGTGTTTTCGTGACGCATCTTGATTTTGTCAGTGTGTTTGAAGATCTCGGCAAACAGTGGGTCGCGCATGCGGATGGGTTGGGTCTCTTCAATTCGATACTCCATCCACTGCACATGTTCCTGGATTTTGGCTGCGATTTCGGGCGTATCGGACTCTGTTAGCGTTTCAACCCCATTGGGCAACTCTTTCACCGTACGTTTGATTTTTTCGTGGTTCGTTAGCAAAAACTGAAAGACTTCGTGATCGCTATCGTGTCGGTCATCAGGTTTGGCACCGGCACCGTGTCGCTGCATACCGCGACCGCGCCCGAAGCCCGGTTGCGCGTAAGCCGTGCTTACAAACAAAAGTGAGGCAAGAACCGTAATCGCTACGCACCGCATCGGAAGACTCCTTGTTCAAATGGCGGACGCGGCGGCCTGGTCAAGGGCTGGGCCAAACGTTGGCAGAGCCGCAAATGGTACGGTGATGCAGCCGCATCCATTAGGGATAGAGCCATCAGCGGCGAAAAAGTTACAATGAGTTTGTGGAAAAACTCAGGGCATTACCCGGGCCACAACCCATTGTTTAATTCAACCGCGTGGGCGTCGCTTAGGACACGAGTGTGTTAGCCCAAACGTGCCAATACGCTAGTCGCCTGGCCCGAGTTAAACGAACCGAATCTGGCTCAATTGAGTTAGCGGGATGGGGGTGGCCGATTCAGGTTGATTATTGAGCGGGTCGACTTCGGCCAACTGGCCGAAGGAGATACCGGCGCGACGCTCTATTTCTCGGATTGGTCGCTGCGCGTGTTCGAATCGGCCAAAAACAAACTCTTCTTCGCCGATGAACGACTTTTGCGACATCGTATAACCGGTAGCGCACAGCTGGCCAGTCTCATCGTGGATGAACGCAATCACTTTCCAAAAGGTAACCGGGATTTTGATTTTGAAACGAAATGGGTCATTCTTCGCCAAGAACGGACCGGTGAAGACGCAGATCCGCATGCCATCTTCGCGTGCATTTTGCAAGGCGTAATCTTCAAGCGATAGCCAGATGCCTCCATTGAACATCTGAACTTGTGGAGTCGTGTTGGTTACATGCATCGAATCACGATTGCCAAGATCTGCTTCGCTTTTGGTGCCCCACGCCGGATCCTCGCGGCGCGTCATGTGCCCGCGACTAAACTTCGGTGGATTGCCGTAACACTCCTTCATGATTTGAGCCGTCTTCGGAATACGCGGATCATATTGCCAGCCAGACCGACTGGTGCGCAGTGATTTCTTACCATCGATGTTGCAAGCACTAAAGCGACACATCCGTCTACTCTTGCTCATCAAGACGGAGAAGTGCATATACGGCAACAACGCCTGCTGTTTGCCCTCAAACATGTAGGTCAGCGTATCGTCTTGATTGTCCGTTAGCGTTGGCAATGGAATATCGATCCCGGACCCTAGAAACTTGGACTGGTATCCCTTGCGATCCCGATAGTCCTCGACTCGTGCTTCGCTGGTTTCGAAGAAGTCGTCGTCGGCGCTTAAGTCGACCGTCACAGGCTGAGCGGGCGGTATGGTTGGTACCACACCGGAGGCGACACCAGCCACTGCGGCCGAGAGCTGCGCTTCACCCAGTTCCACTCGAATATGCAGCGGTATCGTCACTTCCACGACTCGCGAGCCACTGCCACCGGTATTCACATTAATGTTTGCATTGGCATTAGTGTTTGTGTTCGTGTTCGCGTGCGTGTTTGTATTATTATTCAACATCGTCGGGTCAGTCTTATTTGGTGAGACGGACGTCACTGGATGGCTACTGCGTCGCAGCACGTCATCCAGGCGCTGAGCCACGGTGTGGATGGGGATGGCATGATTTTTGGTGAACAGAGTACCGGCAAAGTGCAACGCGACGGCTTGCCCTGTTTTCAGCGAGACGACTTCGCCACCCGAGTTACCGCCGAGCGTTGAGCAATCATGGAAAATTCGATCGCGGTCACTCCCTGTAATCAACCCTGGCGCCAGCCGTTTTTTATCGTAGCGATGATTGAAGATTCGATCCATCAGGTCGGGATCAGGGAAGTATGGATCGCGAGCCGGGTAGCCGATCACGGCCACTTGATCACCACCTTGAGCCGCCGTGGACGAAAGGATCACAGGGTTGGGCAACTCTTGTCCAGCCACGGGCTCAATGCGTAAGAACGCCAGGTCGGGACCGTCATCGCGTTCGATATGCACCACCTTGAACGGGAACTCGGCTGAGTGTTGTGCATCGAACTCTTCAATGAAATCGACCGTCCCCTGCATCGGCTGGCCATCGAAGCCCATGCGAAACGTGAATTCGCTGCCGTTGGCATGTGCAAATGCATCGGCCACATGGCGATTGGTAACGATGATATTGTCGCGCAGCAACCAGGCTGTGCCTAACCAATCCACGCCGCGAGGGTGATTGGCCACTTCGATGCGTCCAACCGCTGGGATATGCGGTGCCAGCAGCGGCGCCGCCTCGGTCAAACGCTTGCGCCAGATCTGACTTTCTACTTCCGTAATCTCGATCACCGCCGCGCCGGCCTTGATATCGAGCACGGGTCGGCCTTTGGTCAGCACCACGGTCTCGCGCACGAATTCAGACGCGCTGTTACCAGTCGACCCCAGCGACTCGACCACCAGCGTGCGCTTCCTCACTTCGAGCGCTGTGACCATCTCCTCTTTGACTGCTGTGTCGGCAGCCATTAATTCTGCAAAGTAGTCATCGAACACTGGTTTTCGGTTTCGCATTTTTAACGTCGTCTTATCGTTCAAGGGAGGAGCACGTAGCCCCGGCACTCCGTGACGGGCCTACTCAACCACCACCGAGTCCTTATCGGCTCGGCTGATATCTGCCATGACCTTCAATAGTGCTTGCAGACGATCCGGTTCAGCTTCAGCCAGGTTATTAGATTCTTGAGGATCGCTGGCTAAATTATAGAGTTCATTATTATTAGAAGTTTTGGAACCGCCAACAATTAACTTCCAATCGCCCATTCGCACTGAGCGAGCTTGCCACTGCGGCGCGACGGCGTACAGGGGGCGAGTGGCAGGGGGCGTATGGGCGGTGAGCAACTCTGTCAGGTCGATGCCGTCCCAGTTCGGATCGGTAGAGGGTTTAAACCCAGCCAGCGCGGCGAACGTGGGAAACCAGTCGATAATTTGCACCGGTGAGTCGACTTGTCCTGGTCGGACATGACCGGGCCAGGCCACAATCGTCGGCACGCGCGTGCCACCTTCATACAACTGCCCCTTCTGTCCGCGCCACGGACGATTGTTGCCGGGCAGTTTACCATTGGGACAATTGTCGTCTGGGTAACTTAAGTCATTGTTCTCGGCTGTGCTCCCGCCATTGTCGCTGGTGTAGACGATCAGTGTGTTATCACGTCGGCCTAGTCTTTGGAGTGTCGAGAGAATCTTGCCCACAGAGTCGTCTAGATGCATGACGGAGGCCGCGTAGTGTCGAGCCACATCGCCTTGGATGGAGTTAGGTACTTTGGCCAACCATTCCGCGGGTTCTTTGAGGGGCAGGTGAACGGCGGTGAAGGGCACGTACAGGAAGAAGGGCGATGCATCGCGTGACTCCAGCCACTGAATCGCTTCGTTGGTGATTAAGTCAGTCACATGCCCAGTTTGGTCGAGCAGTTGTTCGTTGCGATGCCATGTATGCGTGAATGGCCCTTTTTTATAGCGATGATTCCAGGGACTGACGCCACCGGCTAGTGAACCAAATGCATGATCGAAGCCGAAATGGTTCGGTCCTTGATGCGTCAAGGATCCCAAGTGCCACTTGCCCGTCAAGCAAGTAGTGTAACCCGCCTGTTTGAGCGCGCGCGGCAGAGTGAGTGTATCCCAAGGCAGCGCGCGGACGTTAACGGGCTTGGTCACATCAAAGCGACTCCAACAGCGCCCGGTAAGTAACCCGGTGCGTGTTGGCGAGCAAACCGGCGCCACGTAATGTTGTTGCAGTTCCAAGTTCTGTGCGGCCAATTGATCCAGATGAGGCGTAGCCGCCGATCCCGCATGAAAGCCCACATCCGCCCACCCCAAATCATCCGCCATGATGAACACAATATTCGGCTTCTCAGCCCCGATCGCTGACAGCCAACCACCCGTCGCCAACCACGCCCCCATTACCGCCTGCACCCCAGCCAACGTCAACCGCATGATCCAGTGTTTCCACATGTTAGCCCCCTACTCGTCTCTTTATGTGCCTGATTTGTTTCTGGTGGTCGATGCCTTAAATATAGCGTCGAACGACCAGTTGCCTGGCCGAAGTGTGGGTGGCGCAGGCGGTGGGTCAATCGATGGAGCCTACGATACCATGCCATGCGTAGATCATGTTTTTTCTACAAGGCGCAACCCAAGGTGCGCCGCGTGCCGCGGACGACGCCGGCTCTGGAATCTAACGCCGTTGGCGTAAAGACGCGGCCGGTCTATTGTGCTCATGTTTCGAGCAGCGCATGAGCAAGCTAGTGACTCAACGGACAGCCATTTTTACATGCTTCCACCAGCGATTTACCCCTTGACGGCCCTCTACCATAGAGTTGTCAGATTGAGCGATTGGGTCGTCCTGGTTTGGAATAAGAGCATGGAATCGGATAAGCATTTTTATGAGATCTTCGAGATCAATCCGCAATGGATTTTTGAGTTAACTGAGCGTCCTTCCCCTGGTCCTTGCAAGTTCTTTTCTTTAACGCTGAAAGCCATTGAACGTCGTAGCGACGGTGTTTTGATCCCGGATGCGGATGATCAGCCGATTTCTGTAACTGAGTTTCAGATGCAGTCGGATAGGGATATCTACAACCGTATCGTGATCGAGATGGCCATGATGAAGGTCGAACGTCCCGATAGACAGGTCGAGGGGCTAATCATCTTTGCCTCTCGAGACTTGGATTCACGGACCGAGCCCTGGCGTGACGTGGTTTCGGTCTATTACTTGGATGAAATGCTGGCGCACCTGTCTCTGAAATCCCCAGCCCATCCCTTGGTCGCGGTATTTCAACCGTTGGTCGAGCCCAACCGCGACTTGCTCGAAAGCCGCGCTGCGACGTACTATAATCAGATCAAGCTGAACACGCCTGATCAGCGCCAGCAGGAAAAGTTGCTGTCGGTGTTCTGGAATTGGTATCTGCAACGCTTTCAAGAGCGTGGACTACAGGAGATAGACATGATGCTACTGGGGAAATTGCCAAGCTTGCGGGAAACGCAAGCCGGAAAAGACTTGATCGCCATCGGTGTCGAGCAGGGCATTGAAAAAGGCATTGAAAAAGGCATTGAGAAGGGGATTGAGAAGGGTTCGTTGATTGGCACAATCCTGACGTGCCAACGATTCCTAGGCTTGGAGCAAGCCGATCGTTTGGACCTACAAGAGAAGTCCATGGAAGCCCTAAGCCAAATGGCAGACGAGCTAGAATCGATGATTCGTAGTCGATTCGGAACCAACTAGAGTCGCTGCCGAAACCTCACGTAGGTCCGCCTCTCCGAGGCGGACATCTTCGTCTCGGAGAGACGAAGCTACGTGGCGCTCTGGAATCTAAAACTTCGGTTGGCAATCTGTGGCCGACGCACAGTTGATTAGGACCTCAAAGCGGCAACTGAAGGTGCCGCACTCCCAAAGTCGTTCTCGCGTTCCAAAATTGCCAGAGTGGTTTTCAGTACGGTATCTGGGTTGAGCGAGATGCTATCGATACCTTGCTCGACCAAGAACTGTGCAAATTCTGGGTAGTCGCTGGGGGCCTGCCCGCAGATGCCAATCTTGCGGCCCCTGGCTCGGCAGGTGGCGATGACCTGGGCGATCATCTTTTTCACCGCCGGGTTGCGCTCGTCGAATAGTGGTGCGACGATATCGCTGTCGCGGTCAACGCCCAGGACGAGTTGAGTAAGATCGTTCGAGCCGATGCTGAAGCCATCAAAGATGTCCGCGAACTCGTCGGCGAGGATGACGTTGCTGGGGATTTCGCACATGACGTAAATCTCCAGTCCGTTCTCGCCGCGCCGCAGACCATGCTTGGCCATTTCAGCCTGCACGCGGTGACCTTCTTCGACAGTGCGGCAGAATGGTATCATCAGCTTGAGATTGGTGAGTCCCATTTCTTCGCGCACTTTGGCAACGGCGCGACATTCCAGCGCGAAGCCCGCCTGGTAGCGAGGATGGTAATAACGACTGGCTCCTCGAAAGCCGAGCATCGGGTTCTCCTCGGCAGGTTCATAGGCTCTACCGCCGATGAGGTTCGCGTATTCGTTAGTCTTGAAGTCACTCAAACGTAGGATCACGTCCTTGGGATAAAACGCAGCGGCCAGCATACCGACACCCTGCGCCAGCTTGTCCACGAAAAACTGCGGCTTATCGGTGTAACCTG